>NZ_JAKRNC010000004.1:0-186605 GCF_022347345.1 Corynebacterium sp. ACRPJ | reverse complement strand
GCCTCAGCATTTTATTATGGTGATCCCCTGGGCGAAATGCGCCTGGTAAGCAGAGTTTTTGAAATGTAAGGCCTTTGAATAAGACAAAAGGCTGCCTCATCGCTAACTTTGCAACAGTGCCCGCTCAGATCGACACCACGACTGCGTCCGGTCGCATGGTGTTCGGAATCTTCGCCACCTTGGCCGAGTTCGAGCGGGATCTGATCCGAGAGCGCACCATGGCGGGTCTCGCCTCCGCGAGAGCGCGCGGTCGCAAGGGCGGACGAAAATTCGCGCTCACCAAAGCTCAGGTGCGTCTCGCGCAAGCCGCCATGGCCCAGCGCGATACTTCAGTTTCCGATCTCTGCAAGGAACTCGGCATCGAGCGCGTCACTCTCTACCGATATGTCGGTCCCAAAGGCGAGCTCAGAGACCATGGAAAGCATGTTCTCGGACTTACGTAGCAACTCGTTTCTTTTCGCAGGTTGAGCCACCTCCGCGCTTCATCAGAAAACTGAAGGAACCTCCATTGAATCGAACTAATATTTTTTTTGGTGAATCGCATTCTGACTGGTTGCCTGTCAGAGGCGGAGAATCTGGTGATTTTGTTTTTCGACGTGGTGACGGGCATGCCTTCGCGAAAATCGCACCTGCTTCCCGCCGCGGTGAGCTCGCTGGAGAGCGTGACCGCCTCATTTGGCTCAAAGGTCGAGGTGTGGCTTGCCCCGAGGTGATCAACTGGCAGGAGGAACAGGAGGGTGCATGCTTGGTGATAACGGCAATTCCGGGAGTACCGGCGGCTGATCTGTCTGGAGCGGATTTGCTCAAAGCGTGGCCGTCAATGGGGCAGCAACTTGGCGCTGTTCACAGCCTATCGGTTGATCAATGTCCGTTTGAGCGCAGGCTGTCGCGAATGTTCGGACGCGCCGTTGATGTGGTGTCCCGCAATGCCGTCAATCCCGACTTCTTACCGGACGAGGACAAGAGTACGCCGCAGCTCGATCTTTTGGCTCGTGTCGAACGAGAGCTACCGGTGCGGCTCGACCAAGAGCGCACCGATATGGTTGTTTGCCATGGTGATCCCTGCATGCCGAACTTCATGGTGGACCCTAAAACTCTTCAATGCACGGGTCTGATCGACCTTGGGCGGCTCGGAACAGCAGATCGCTATGCCGATTTGGCACTCATGATTGCTAACGCCGAAGAGAACTGGGCAGCGCCAGATGAAGCAGAGCGCGCCTTCGCTGTCCTATTCAATGTATTGGGGATCGAAGCCCCCGACCGCGAACGCCTTGCCTTCTATCTGCGATTGGACCCTCTGACTTGGGGTTGATGTTCATGCCGCCTGTTTTTCCTGCTCATTGGCACGTTTCGCAACCTGTTCTCATTGCGGACACCTTTTCCAGCCTCGTTTGGAAAGTTTCATTGCCAGACGGGACTCCTGCAATCGTCAAGGGATTGAAACCTATAGAAGACATTGCTGATGAACTGCGCGGGGCCGACTATCTGGTATGGCGCAATGGGAGGGGAGCAGTCCGGTTGCTCGGTCGTGAGAACAATCTGATGTTGCTCGAATATGCCGGGGAGCGAATGCTCTCTCACATCGTTGCCGAGCACGGCGACTACCAGGCGACCGAAATTGCAGCGGAACTAATGGCGAAGCTGTATGCCGCATCTGAGGAACCCCTGCCTTCTGCCCTTCTCCCGATCCGGGATCGCTTTGCAGCTTTGTTTCAGCGGGCGCGCGATGATCAAAACGCAGGTTGTCAAACTGACTACGTCCACGCGGCGATTATAGCCGATCAAATGATGAGCAATGCCTCGGAACTGCGTGGGCTACATGGCGATCTGCATCATGAAAACATCATGTTCTCCAGTCGCGGCTGGCTGGTGATAGATCCCGTCGGTCTGGTCGGTGAAGTGGGCTTTGGCGCCGCCAATATGTTCTACGATCCGGCTGACAGAGACGACCTTTGTCTCGATCCTAGACGCATTGCACAGATGGCGGACGCATTCTCTCGTGCGCTGGACGTCGATCCGCGTCGCCTGCTCGACCAGGCGTACGCTTATGGGTGCCTTTCCGCAGCTTGGAACGCGGATGGAGAAGAGGAGCAACGCGATCTAGCTATCGCGGCCGCGATCAAGCAGGTGCGACAGACGTCATACTAGATATCAAGCGACTTCTCCTATCCCCTGGGAACACATCAATCTTACCGGAGAATATCGTTGGCCAAAGCCTTAGCGTAGGATTTCGCCCTCTCCCGCAAACGACCCCATCTTTGCGGCGATCGTGGCCGGATAGCCGTCTTCGACAATCAGCCGAGCTAACCGGAGACGGGCACGAGGAGTGAGAAGAGCGTTCGGATGGGTCATCAATTGGCCTCCGCCGCGGTCTTCGTAAGCGCGCGTCTGGTGAGAAGCATGATGACGAGAGCGATCGCTGTCAGCACCGAAGCGACCCAAACCGGCGCGAGCAGCCCCAGCCCGGTCGCGAGCCCGAGCGCACCAAGCACGGGCCCCGCTGCAGCTCCGATATTCAATGCTGCGGTTGCGTACGAACCGCCCATCGTTGGCGCACCCGATGCTGCATACAGCACACGCGTGATCAGAGTACTGCCGACGCCGAACGACAGGAATCCCTGAACGAGGACGAGGACGATAAGCGCAACGGGATGAGATGCGACCACTGCCAACACGATCCAGCCTGTCAGCAATAGCGGTCCGCCGACTGCGAGCACGAGGCCAGGTCGTTGATCTGATAGTCGTCCTGCGATCGTGACGCCAAGGAACGATCCGATGCCGAACATCACCAGCGCGACGGACACCCACGCTTCGGCCAAGCCCGCGGTCTCGGTCACGATGGGTGCCAGGAAGGTGAATGCCGCAAAGGTCCCTCCGTTGATCAGCGCTCCGAGTGCCATGGCCAGGATGAGCCGCGGCGTCGCCAACTGGCTGAGCTCGACACGGAGCCTTGGTGAGGTCGCGCTAGTCTCGCTCCGACCAACATTGTTCGTGACGCCACGAATGACTCCAACGGCCGCGGGAATACAGAGGATGGCGATCGCCCAGAACGTCGTTCGCCAGCCCAGCGCTGTGCCGAGCAGTGCCCCGGCGGGGACGCCCACGACGGTTGCGATCGTCGTGCCGGAGAGCAGGATCGACAGTGCACGCCCCTTCTGGTTCGCTGGCACGAGGGTAGTGGCCGTGCTCAGTGCTACGGCGAGGAATCCTGCGTTTGCGAGAGCGCTGAGCACCCGGGTGATGAGCAGGAGAGAGAACACTGGTGTCATCGCTCCGATGACGTGGCTTCCCGCGAACACGAGAAGGCAAACGATCAATGTGAGCCGCGGTGGCCAACGGCGAGCGAATGCCGCCATCACTGGCGCGCCGACGACCATACCGACTGCGAATGCGGAGGTCAGCAGGCCCGCAGTGCCGACCGAGACGTCAAGTTCGGTCGCGATCGCGGGGAGCAATCCCGCGAGCATGAATTCTGAAGTGCCCATGACGAAGACCGCCAGGGCAAGCATGTAGAGGGCAAAAGGCATCGAGTACTCCGAGGTGTGAGATCAAGAAATGGTTCTTCTTGTCACCACGGCCAGCGCCCCGGGTACGCCAGACATACGCCCACACAGATCGTGGGAGTCGTAACTAGTGGTTCAAGGGGCTGGCGGTGTGACCGACAACCCCTGACCTGTCTGATTCGGGACTCGACATGCCCCAAACTCTAACATGCCTTCAATGGCAAGCGGTCTGGACAGATACTTCTTGAATCGGCACGGTGTCATTACGGGCGGGGGCCAGAACAACGTCCCTGGACATCACAGCTAGAACCTCACGCCGATGGGGCGGCGAACCAATCTCCATGGTCTGCATCGACAACCGCGTAGACGTCAAAATAACCGCCACCGGGGCACAAAGCGCCGCCTACACACTCACCGAAGAAAAGATCTACTACAACAAGAACGACAGCGAACTCAACCCCAGTCGGGGCAACTAAAAACGAAAAATCTCAAGACACCGACCGGAACGATGTCTCGAGACTTCACATGGTGCCCCAGAGTGGATTCGAACCACCGACACCGGCTTTAGGAGAGCCGTGCTCTATCCCCTGAGCTACTGGGGCGGGGTTGCGTGTGCAACTTGGCTAATCATAGCAGTGGGGCAGGAGTGCCCCGAAATGGCTGGGGTGTGGGTTAGCTTTCGGCCAATTCCTTCTGCTTATTGCGCACGGAGGAGGCTGGTGGGTTGGTTTCGTGGGTGCCGTCCGAGTAGAGGACGGTGGGGATGATGCGGTTGCCGTCGTTAACGGATTCGATCCAGGCGTTGATGTCGTCGGTGTTGTCACCCTCGACGTCGACAAGCGCGTACGGGGTTTCGGTGCGGTCCAGGTTCTTGATGAGCTTGGCGCAGAAGGGGCACCAGTCGGCGTAGAAGATGGTGACGTCAGCGGTGGGTTCGGGGGTTTGTACAGTCATTAGGCTGCATCCTTTCGGTCGTAGGTTAAAAAGCGGTACTTGATGGGGAGATCGCTGGCCTCTTGGTCCGGCAGGGCCAGGTGGCCCTTGGCGGAGGTTAGCCAATCGGTGCTGTGGGCGAGGCCGAATTCCTCGGGGATTTCGGGGGCGTAGATGGACTTTTCGCCGTAGGTGCTACCGATATTAACGCCCATGAGCGTGACCTCAATGCGGTCCACCTGGTCCAAGGTGGCGGTGTAGATTTGGCCGCCGCCGATAACCCAGGCGTCGGAAAGCGAGGGCATTTCGGTGAGCACCTGGGCGCCGGCGGACCACTGGCCGGGGGTGCGGGAGGAGAGCACGTAATTCTCCCGGCCGGGAAGGGGGCGGAACTTAGGGTTGAGGGACTCCCAGGTTTTCCGGCCCATGATGACCGGCGCGCCCATGGTCACGTCCTTAAAGTGCTTGAGATCCTCCGGAACGTGCCAGGGCATTTGTTCGCCATCGCCAATGATTCCATCGAGGGACTGTGCCCAGATTGCGCCCAACATTAGACGGACACCTGCGCCTTGATGGTGGGGTGGGGGTCGTAGCCCTCAATCTCAAAATCGGCGAAGTCATAAGAGAACATGTCTTCCGCCTTGTGCAGGTTGAGCTGCGGGTACGGGCGGGGTTCGCGGGAAAGCTGCTCTTTGACCTGCTCCACGTGGTCGTTATAAATATGGCAATCGCCGCCGGTCCAGATGAGCTCGCCCACCTTGAGGCCGGCCTGCTGGGCAAACATGTGGGTCAGCGCCGCGTAAGAGGCGATATTGAAGGGAACACCTAGGAACATATCGGCCGAGCGCTGGTAGACCTGCATGGACAAGGTGCCATCGGCCACGTAGAGCTGGAAGAGCAAGTGGCAGGGCATCAGCGCCATCTTGTCCAGCTCCGCGACGTTCCATGCGGAGACCAAGTTGCGGCGCGAGTCCGGATTATTCTTCAGAGTATCGAGCGCCTGCTGGATCTGGTCAATGTGCTGGCCATCCGGGGTGGGCCAGGAGCGCCACTGCACGCCGTAGACCGGCCCTAGCTCGCCATTGTCATCCGCCCACTCATTCCAGATGCGGACCTTGTTATCCTGCAGGAACTTGATATTGGACTCGCCTTTGAGGAACCACAAAAGCTCGCCCAATACCGCGTGGAAATAGACCTTCTTGGTGGTCAGTAGCGGGAAAGACTCGGCCAGGTTATAGCGCAGCTGCGCACCAAAAATGGAGCGTGTGCCTGTCCCGGTGCGATCGCCTTTGGGCGTGCCTTTGTCGAGAACGCGACGCAGCAGATCCTCGTACGGAGTGGCAATAGCGGCGCTAGAAACGGTGGACGTATCACTCATGGTGCTCCAGTGTAGAGCGTTAGAAAAACATTGGAGTAGTTGGAGCGTTTATTTCCTCTTAGCGCTGGCAGTGGCATTATCGCAGGAGGCTGTTTCGCGTAGCGCTTGTTCTATGGGGGTAGCTTTCCACCGTGCAGTGGCGCCAGTGAGGATGGAGGGGCGCTCCCATAAGTAGGTCATCTCAACCAGCCCACGCAGATCGGTGCTTAAGAGTCCACCGAGCTTGAGCATCCAGGGGTGGATCGTTATCGGGGTGCGGTGGCACCCCGCGCGGTCGGCGAATTCCGCCTGCGTAAGCGCCGGAGCGCACGGTGTTGCGACGATAGGAGCGCTGGTGGGGTCGAGGAGGGCATCGGCAAGAGCGCGGCCGAAATCTGGCAGGTAGGTCACCGAGTGCTTCGCATGTGGGTTGATTAGGGCTAAGGGGAAGTGCTTCCCGATGATCAGCTGGTGGTAGACGCAACCTGGCCCGGAGTCGGGACCAAATAAATCGGCCGCGATGACGGATACGGTGTGGGCGCGAGAGGCGAGACGTGCGTCGATGAGCTGCGCGCGCACGCCGGGCTTTCCATGCCGGGAGTCGGTCAAGGGAGTAGTCGGCGAGACTTCTTCGCGGTTTGGATCAAAGCCATAGGTGGATTCGGGGAACACGATGGGGATGGTGCGTTCCGCAGCGATGTGAAGCGCGGTTTCTTCGGCGGGGATGAGCAGCTTTCGCCATTGCTCGGCGTTATAGGCGGCGTGAATGCAGTGCGCGATGCCGTCGATATTGGCAGGGTAGGACTCTTTACTGGTTGCATCGCCGGTGATGTGCTGGACGCGGGGCCCGAGGTTAATCGTGGTGGCGTGTCGGCTCATGATGAGGCATTCATGGCCCCGGGAGGCGAGTTCACGGGCAACTACGCGGCCGACGGGGCCCGCTCCGGTGATGAGATATTTCATTTCCAAGATTCCTGTTCAATTTAGTGACTGATGCTCTCTCAAGGTATAGGAAGCCTCCTACGAAGACAAGAGCAGTGCTCTCATTTGTGAGTTGCTATAGTTTATTCATGGCACAAACCCCACGAGAGCGCGCCCGCGAAGAGACGATGACCCGCATCATCGAATTGGGGCGGAAGCAGCTCGCAAACGGTGGCGTGGAGGCGCTGAACCTGAGGGCCATAGCCCGCGAGCTAGGGATAGTCTCTTCCGGTATTTATCGCTACGTCCCCGATAGGGCGCAACTGATTACGTTGCTTATCGTCGATGCCTTTGATGGGCTCGATAATGCCGTGGCGCAGCGTGACGACGCACGAGCCCAACCACGCGAGAGATTCGTGGAAGTGGTGACCGCTATGCGGCGGTGGGCCCTGGATTTTCCGCAACGTTGGGGCCTGATTTATGGCACGCCGATCGTGGGCTACCGAGCCCCGGCTGCAGAGACTGTTGTAGCTGGGACGAAAGTGAGCCGCCGGATAGCTGCTCTGCTGGAAGGAGCCTCCAGTGCGCCGCTGAGGCGTCGTTCGCCACAGTTTGCTGCGGATCTGGCAGCCGCCGCGCAGGACATCGGCGCAGAGCTCACCGAGGATGCGATGGAAATGGCGCTGGAGGCTTGGACGAGGATTATTGGGCTGATCAACGCCGAGGTCTTTGGCTATCTCGGCCGGGATACCCTTAGCGATTACGACGAGTTTCACACAAGGGCAGTATCGCGCCTGGCTACCGATTTAGGTCTTTAAAATCCGCCGTGCTCCTCGGCAAAGGCCTGGGCATGCTCCAAGATTTCATCCTTGAGCTCGGGGCGGCAGATGAGGATATCCGGGATGAAGGTGTCCTCATTATTGAAGCGGATTTCGGAGCCATCGAGGCGGCAGCAGTGCAGGCCGGAGGCTCGGGCGACGCCCACCGGGGCGGCCTGATCCCACTCGTACTGGCCGCCGGCGTGGATATAACCGTCAAAATCACCGAGCAGCACGTGCATGGCCTTAGCACCCGCGGAGCCGACGCCTACGGTTTCATAGCCCATCTTTTCCGCAATGTAGCTAGCTACCTTGGGCGGGCGGTTGCGGGAGATCACGAACTTCTTGGACAGCGGGCCGGTGACCGCGCGTACGTCCGAGGATTTGAAGGTTACGCCCTTGTCCGGCAGGCCCACCGCCGCGTGGATGGGAGTGCCATTTTCTACGAGGGCAATGTGCACTGCCCAGTCCTGGCGGCCGGTGGCGAATTCCTTGGTGCCGTCGAGCGGGTCCACGATCCATACGCGGTCCTTCTTCAAGCGGGCAAGGTCATCGGCGGCTTCCTCAGAGAGCATGCCGTCCTGGGGACGGTGCTGCTCGAGGACGCGGGCGATCCATTCTTGGGCGGCCTCATCGCCGGCGTCGCCAAGCGAAAGGCCCCGCAGCAGGCCCCCGTTGCGCACACCCTTAAGGATCTCACCGCAGCCCTGGGCGAGGGAATTGGTCAGGCGGGAATCAGAAATCTCGACGGTCATGGTGCCCACATTACAACGCGGACTAGAGTGTGGGCATGCCAGAAAACATCCTCGACCGCTTCCGGCCCCAAGTAGCGCAGTGGTTTCGGGATGTATTTGCCGCCCCCACTGCCGTGCAGGCGCAGGCCTGGGAGAAGATTTCCCGCGGCGAGCACGCCCTCGTAGTCGCCCCTACCGGCTCCGGTAAGACGCTCGCCGCGTTCTTGTGGGCGCTGAATAATTTGGTCGAGCGCGAAGGCCAGCTGGCGCTGCCGGTGGGCTCAGGGACTGCTGGATCCGCCGCCGGGGTGAAGGTGCTGTATATCTCGCCGCTCAAGGCGCTGGGCGTGGACGTGGAAAATAACCTGCGCGCCCCGCTGACCGGTATTGCGCGCACCGCGGAGAACCTAGGGCTGGACGTGCCGGATATATCGGTAGGCGTGCGCTCGGGCGATACGCCGTCTGCTGAGCGTGCGCGGCAGGTGCGCAAGCCGCCGGATATCTTGATCACCACCCCGGAGTCGGCCTATCTGATGCTGACCTCCAAGGCGGCGGGGATTTTGAAGACGGTGGATACCGTCATTATCGATGAGATCCACGCCTTGGCCGGCACCAAGCGTGGCGTGCACCTAGCGCTGACCTTGGAGCGCCTGCAGCAGGTGGCGGGGGACTTCCAGCGCATCGGTCTTTCCGCCACCGTGCGGCCGCTGTCTGCGGTATCGAATTTCTTGGGTGGCAACCGGCCGGTAGAGATCGTGGCCCCAGCCGCGGAAAAGAAGTGGCAGCTGGACGTGCACGTGCCCGTGGAGGATATGTCCGATCTCCCCACGCCGGAGCAGGGCTCCACCATCGGGGAGATGACCGTGGATGATGCCATCGGGATTAGCGCGCCTTCCGTGGATGAATCCGCGCTGCCCACGGCCAAGTCCATCTGGCCGTATATAGAGGATGACCTCTATGCGGAGATCATGGCGCACCGCTCCACGTTGGTATTTGTCAATTCCCGCCGCACCGCCGAGCGGCTGACCAGCCGGCTCAATGAGCTCTATGCGGCCGAACACGATCCGGAATCGCTCTCGCCGGAGACCCGCCGCGACCCAGCCCAACTGATGAAGCAGGTCGACGTCGCCGGCAAGGCCCCAGCCGTCATCGCCCGCGCCCACCACGGCTCGGTATCCAAGGACGAGCGCGCCATGACCGAGACGATGCTGAAAGAGGGCACGCTCAAGGCCGTGGTGGCCACGAGCTCGCTGGAGCTGGGCATCGATATGGGTGCAGTGGAGCTGGTGGTGCAGGTGGAATCGCCGCCCTCCGTGGCCTCCGGCCTGCAGCGAGTTGGCCGCGCCGGGCACTTTGTGGGCGCGGTTTCTCACGGCTCCTTTTACCCCAAGCACCGCGCGGATCTGGTGCAGTCCACGCTGACGGTAGCGCGCATGCGCGCCGGGCTCATTGAAGAGATGCATACCCCGCGCAACCCGTTGGACGTGCTGGCGCAGCAGACGGTGGCGGCCGTGGCCGCGGCCGGGGACGATGGGCTCGATGCCGATGGGTGGTACGAGATGGTCCGCCGGGCCTGGCCTTACCGCGATCTGGCGCGCGAAGTCTATGACTCCGTGCTGGACTTGGTCAGCGGCGTGTACCCGTCCACGGATTTTGCCGAGCTCAAGCCCCGCGTGGTCTATGACCGCGTGACGGGAGTGATGACTGCGCGGCCTGGCGCCCAGCGCGTGGCCGTGACCAGCGGTGGCACGATTCCGGATAGGGGCATGTTCGGAGTATTCCTCTATACCGGCTCGGGCGAGGGCTCCGGTGGCGCTCCGCGCCGGGTGGGCGAGCTGGATGAGGAGATGGTTTATGAGTCCCGGGTGGGCGATGTGTTCACCTTGGGCGCTACCAGTTGGCGCATCGAAGACATCACGCGCGACCAGGTATTGGTCACGCCCGCGCCGGGGCATACCGGGCGCCTGCCATTTTGGAATGGCGATGGCGCGGGCCGCCCCTATGAGTTGGGCAAGGCGCTAGGTGAGTATCGCCGCGAGGTCTTTTCCTCGCCGGAGATCATTGCGGATGCCGATGATAATGCGCGCTCCAATATCGTGGCCTATCTGCAGGAGCAGAACGAGGCCACTGGTGTCATCCCGGATGAAAAGACTTTGGTGCTCGAGCGCTTCCGCGATGAGTTGGGCGATTGGCGCGTGGTACTGCATACTCCGTTTGGCCGGCCGGTCAACTCCGCGTGGGTGTTGGCGGTGGGGGCCAGGGTAGGCGAGCGCACCGGCATGGATCCGCAGGCCGTGGCCGGCGATGACGGCATCGTGCTGCGCCTGCCGGAGGCAGAATCCGAGCCCGATGGATCCATCTTTGACTTCGACGCCGATGAGATCGCCGATATCGTGGCCGAGCAAGTGGGCAATTCCGCGCTCTTTGCCTCCCGTTTCCGCGAGTGCGCGGCGCGTGCGTTGTTATTGCCTCGGCGCAATCCAGGCAAGCGCGCGCCGCTGTGGCAGCAGCGCCAGCGCGCCGAGCAGCTTTTGGACGTTGCCCGCAAGTACCCGTCCTTTCCCATCATCTTGGAGACGGTGCGCGAGTGCGTGCAGGACGTCTACGATGTTCCTGCGCTCACGGAGGTCATGCGGGAGCTGGGCCACCGCCGCATCCGCATCGCGGAGGTCACCACCGAGCAGCCTTCGCCTTTCGCCTCCTCGCTGCTGTTTAACTACACAGGCGCGTTTATGTACGAGGGCGATTCCCCGCTGGCGGAAAAGCGCGCGGCCGCCTTGGCCCTCGACCCAGCGCTTTTGGCCAAGCTGCTCGGCACGGTAGAGCTGCGCGAGCTGCTCGATCCGGAGATCATCGCCGAGGTCCACGCCCAGCTCCAACGCACCGATCCCTCGCGCCGGGCACGCACCACCGAAGAGGTGGCGGACGTGCTGCGCGTGCTCGGTCCGATTCCCGTGGACGAGCTGGGCGAGCACACCGACGTTCCTCTCTCCGCCCTGGACCAGCTGGGCACCCGGATTATGCGCGTGCGCATTGGCGGCCGCGAGCACCTAGCCCAAGCGCAGGATGCACCCCTGCTTCGCGACGCCCTGGGCATCCCCATCCCTCCCGGCATCCCCGCCCAAGTGGCCACCATTTCCGATGCCCTGCCACAGCTGGTCTCGCGCTGGGCGCGCACCCGCGGTCCGTTTGTGCTGCGCGATCTCACCGAGGCCTTCGGCATTTCGGTCTCCGCCGCGCACACCGTCCTCGGCGCGCTCGATGGGGTGGTAGAAGGCCGCTACCGCCAGGGAGTGGAGGAGCAGGAGTATTGCGCCGCCGCGGTGCTGAAGACGATTCGTTCGCGCTCGCTCGCCGCAGCTAGGGCGGCCACCGAGCCGGTCTCGGGCGCTACCTTCGCCCGCTTCTTGCCGGAGTGGCATAGCATCGCCCCGGCCGGAAAGCGCCCCGCGCTGCGCGGGGCGGATGGCGTCTTTTCCGTCATCGAGCAGCTCGCCGGGGTGCGCCTGCCCGCCTCCGCGTGGGAATCGCTCATCCTGCCCGCCCGCGTGGGCGATTATTCGCCCACCATGCTCGATGAGCTCACCTCCAATGGCGAGGTGCTCATCCTAGGCGCCGGCAAGGCCGGTGCGGCCGACCCCTGGATCATGCTGCTGCCCTCGGACTATGCCGCCCAACTCGCCCCGGAAACCGATGCCGAGGGGGTCAGCTTGCTGCAGCGCGCCATCCTCGACGTCCTCGGCCGCGGCGGTGGCTTCCTCTTTGCCGATATCGCCGCCGAGGCCCCCGGCACCACCGAGGAGACCCGCGAGGCCCTCTGGGGGTTAGTGGAGATGGGCCTGGTAAGCCCCGATTCCTTCGCGCCGATCCGCACCCGGCTGTCATCCGGCGGCTCGCGCTCAGGCCGCACCGCGCACCGCTCGAAGCGCCGGCCTACCCGCTCCCGCCTGCGCATGGGGCGCACCTCCTTCGCCCAAGCGCAGAACGCCGCGGGCGCCGGGACCCCGCCCGATGTCATGGGCCGGTGGTCGCTCGCCGTCCCTGCCGCCACCGATGCCACTTCCCGCTCCGTCGCCCACGGCGAGGCCTGGCTCGACCGCTACGGCGTGCTCACCCGCGGCTCCGTCGTGGCCGAGGACGTGCTCGGCGGTTTCGCGCTGGCCTATAAGGTGCTCTCCGGCTTCGAGGAATCCGGCAAGGCCATGCGCGGCTACGTCATCGATGGGCTGGGCGCCGCCCAATTTTCCACGCCCGCCATCATCGACCGCTTGCGTGGGCTGGCCGATTCCCCGGACGTGACCGGCTGGCCCTCTGGCACCACCGAGCCCGAGACTTATGTCCTCGCCGCCTGCGACCCTGCTAATCCCTACGGCGCGGCCCTGCCCTGGCCGCAGCGCGACGACGCCGACGGCAAGGCCACCGGCGGCCCCACCCGTTCGGCCGGTGCGCTGGTGGTGCTTATCGACGGCCTGCCCATCGCCCACCTCACCCGCGGCGGCAAAACCCTCACCACCTTTATCGAATCGCTGCCCGATGGCATCGACCCGGCTGAGGTCTATCCCCGCTTGGTCTCTGCGCTCACGGACATGGTGGCAAGGGGAGTGTTGTCCCCGTTGGTCGTCGAAAAGTGCAATGGCAGCCCCATCCACAAAACCGATGTGGCGGCCCACCTGCGCGACGCCGGCGCCGGGATTACGCCGAAGGGCGTGCGCATCTCCGCTCGCGCCGCCGCTCCCCGCACCCCGCGGGCAGGCCGCCGGGCCGCCGATGCCATCGAAGAACTCAGCTTTGATGATCCTCCGCCCGCTCCGCGCAATAATGGTGGTTTCCACCCGCGCGGCGGGTACCGCCGCTAAAGATCCACAGGAGGTGTTATGCCCGAAGGCGATTCCGTCCTGCAGCTATCCAACCGCCTGCAGTTTATGGCCGGCCGCGAGGTCACCGGCTGTTCCGTGCGCGTGCCGCGCTACGCCACCGTTCACCTCGACGGCATGGTGTGCGAGCGCGTCTGGCCCTACGGCAAGCACCTGTTCATGCAATTCGACCAGACCATCGTGCACACCCACCTCAAGATGGAGGGCACCTGGGCCATCCACTACGCAGGCGATCGCTGGCGCAAGCCTGGGCATACCGCCCGCATCGTACTGCAGCTGGCCAACTCCCCGCGCGATATCGAGGTCGTCGGCCACCAGCTAGGCTTCGTGGACATCTATCCCGCCGACCACTACCACCAGCGCATCGCGCACCTCGGTCCGGATATCCTCGACCCCCACTGGGACCGCGAGGAAGCCCTGCGCCGGCTCAACTCCCGGCCGCAGCGCGCCATCGGCGCGGCATTGCTCGATCAGAAGGTCGTTGCAGGCATCGGCAATGAATACCGCGCCGAGGCTTGTTTCCTCGCCGGCGTGCATCCCGCCACTCCAGTAGCCGAGGTCGATACCGCCCGCATCCTCGATATTTCCCGGCGCATCATGTGGGCTAACCGCACCTCCCCGGTGCGCGTGACCACCGGTGTGCGCCGCGCCGGGGAGACCACCTATGTCTTCGGCCGCAATCGCAAGCGCTGCCGCCGCTGCGGCACGTTCATTACCAAGGGCGCGCTCGGCGGTGTGGACTTGGGCGGCGACGAAGGCGAACTCGAGCGCATCATCTGGTGGTGCCCGCATTGCCAGCCGCTTCACCGCTCGGCGTAGGCCGCTAGGGTGGGGGCTATGCGTACCCTTCTCAATATCATTTGGTTCATCACCGGCGGGTTCCTCCTAGCCTTGGCCTACTTCCTCTTTGGCATTATCGCCTGCATCTTTATCGTCACCATTCCAGCGGGCGTGGCGTCGTTCCGCATGGCTAATTTCGCCCTGTGGCCATTCGGCCGCTCGGTGGTGCAGCCGGTAAAGGGGAGTGGCTCCATGTCCACCTTCTCCAACGTCGTCTGGTTCGTGGTCGCCGGCCTGTGGCTGGCCATTGGCCACGTCACCACCGCGGCGGCACAGGTAGTGACCATCGTGGGCATCCCGGCAGCCCTGGCCAACCTGAAGATGATCCCGGTTACCTGCTTCCCGTTCGGCCGCAAGATTGTGGACTCTGACCACATCCCATTCGGTTGGGAGCCGATGGTCAAGCTCTAAACCACATTCCGCTGACAAAACAAGCACGTTTCGCCCGATTTCGCGCTGATTTTGGGCGGAACGTGCTTGTTTTACATAGCCGTGTGGCAAGCGAGGCCAAAAAGCGGCCGCGTTATCCGCTCCGCCGAGTGGGTGGGAGGGGATAACGCGGCTAAAAGTGAGCCTTTAGCGGTTGGAGCGGTACCAACCGATGAGCTCATCGGTGGACTGGTCGCCGGAGTCGGCGGCCGCAGCGCCGGAGACGGCTGGGGCCAAGTCATTGGCCTGCTGCTTGCCCAGCTCCACGCCCCACTGGTCAAAGGAGTTGATATCCCAGATGACGCCCTGGGTGAACACGATGTGCTCGTAGAGGGCGATGAGCGCGCCGAGCACGGCGGGGGTCAGCTCCTCAGCCAGGATGGTGGTGGTCGGGCGGTTGCCCGGCATGACCTTGTGCGGCACGACGGCCTCGTCAACGCCCTCGGCCGCGATTTCCTCAGCGGTCTTGCCAAAGGCCAGCACCTTGGTCTGCGCAAAGAAGTTGCCCATGAGCAGATCATGCATGGACCCGGAGCCATCGGCGGTGGGGAAGTCCTGCTTCGGGCGGGCGAACCCAATAAAGTCCGCCGGGATGAGGCGAGTGCCTTGGTGCATGAGCTGGAAGAAGGCGTGTTGGCCATTGGTGCCCGGCTCCCCCCAGTAGATTTCGCCGGTGGACGGGGCGGTGACCGCGGTGCCGTCGCGGCGCACGGACTTGCCATTAGATTCCATGGTCAGCTGCTGCAGGTAGGCCGGGAAACGGCCGAGGTCCTGCGAATAGGGCAGCACGGCGTGAGTCTGGGCGCCGAAGAAGTTGGTGTACCAGACGCCAAGGAGGCCCATGAGCGCGGGGATGTTTTCTTCCAGCGGTGCGGTGCGGAAGTGCTCGTCCATGGCATGGAAGCCCTCGAGGAAGCGCATGAAGTCCATCGGGCCGATGGTGCACATGAGGGACAAGCCGATGGCGCAATCCACAGAGTAGCGGCCGCCGACCCAGTTCCAGAATGGGAACATGTTCTCGGTATCGATGCCGAACTCGGCTACCTTCTCCGCATTGGTGGACACGGCGACGAAGTGCTTGGCCACGGCGGATTCATCACCATCGAATTGCTCGATGAGCCAGCGGCGCGCAGCGTGCGCATTGGTCAGCGTCTCCTGAGTGGTAAACGTCTTGGAGGCGATGATGAATAGGGTGGATTCTGCATCCAGGCCATCGAGCGTGGCGGCCATATCGGCCGGGTCAACGTTGGAGACGAACTCAGCGGAGATGCCAGCGACCTCATAGGAACGCAGTGCCTTGGCCGCCATGGCCGGACCAAGGTCGGAGCCGCCGATGCCGATGTTGACCACCTTTTTGATGGTGTGGCCGGTGTGCCCCAGCCAAGCGCCGGAGCGCAGCGCGGTGGCAAAATCACGCATGCGGCCCAAGACCTCGTGGACATCGGCGGCAACGTCCTGGCCATCGACGCTCAAGTCATCTTCGGCCGGGATGCGCAGCGCGGTATGCAGCACGGCGCGGTCCTCGGTGTTATTGATGCGCTCGCCGGCGAACATGGCATCGCGGCGGGCCTCAAGGTCGGCGGCCTTGGCTACCTCAACCAGCTGCTTGACGATGTCCCCGTCGATCAGGTTCTTCGACAGATCGACGTGCAAACCGGCGGCGTCGAAGGTGAAGTTGCGGGCGCGGTCTGCATCGGCGGCAAAAAGCTCGCGGAGGTTGAGGTCCCTTTTATCCTCATATACCTTCGCGAGCTCGCTCCACTGGGCAGATGCGGTGATATCCATGGTGGTAGGCCTTTCTGGCAACTAGCGCATTGGCAACATGTACCCCTCCCACCGTAGTCCAGAAAGGGCAACCGCGTCGGGGCCTTCTAGAGGATGAGCGCGCCTGCCCAGCCAGCGATAAGCAGCGGAATATTGAAGTGAATAAAGGTGGGAATAACCGAGTCACGGATGTGGTCGTGCTGGCCATCCGCGCCCAAGCCCGCGGTAGGGCCGAGGGTGGAATCGGAGGCGGGAGAGCCGGCGTCGCCAAGCGCGCCTGCGGTGCCAATAAGCGCCACGGTGGCCGCGGGGCTAAAGCCCAGCGACATGCACAGCGGCACATAGATAACGGAAATAATGGGCAGGGTGGAAAAGGACGAGCCGATGCCCATGGTGACCACGAGGCCTACCACCAGCATCGCGCCGGCGGAGAGGACCTTATTGGTGCCAAAGAGGTTGGCAGTGGCATCGACTAGCGGGCCGACCTCATCGGTGGCCGTCATAACCGAGGCAAAGCCCTGGGCGGTGATCATAATGAAGCCGATGAGCGCCATCATCTTCATGCCATTGGTAAAGACATCGTCCGCGTGCTTCCAGTCCACCGCGCCGGTAAGCAGCAAAATACCCAGGCCGGTCAGCGCGCCGACCATGAGGCCATCGGATTCGAAGTCGAGCGCCTGCATGACGATCTGCACCGCAAAGGTGGCAATGATGGCCACGACGGAAACCCACACCTTATAGGCGGAAGGGGTTTCCTGGTGCTCCTCAGCCGTGATGGGCAGGTTCTCATAGTCGCGCGGCTTGCGGTAGCTAAAGAAGATAGCGATGAGTAGGCCGGCCAGCATACCGAGCGCCGGCACGCCCATGACCTGCATGATATTGATATCGGAGGTATCAAGCCCCGCCTGCTGGATATTAAAGAGCAGGATATCGTTCAAGTAAATGGAGCCGAAGCCCACCGGAATGAACATGTAGGTGGTGATAAGGCCGAAGGTCAGGCAGGTAGTAATCAGCCGGCGGTCCAGGCGCAGCTTATTCATCACCGTAAGTAGCGGCGGGATGATGAGCGGAATGAAGGCAATGTGGACTGGGATGAGGTTCTGGCTCATCACGGACATGGCGATGAGCCCGAGGATGAGCATCCATTTGGTGGCCAGGGCGGTCTTAGGGTCTGCTTCGCCGCTGCCGCCGAGCCTGCGGATGAGGAAGTTAGCCAGGACCTGTGGCAGCCCGGCCGAGGCCACGCCCATGGCAAAAGCGCCCAAGAGGGCATAGCTTAGGGCAATCTTGGCGCCGCCGCCCAAGCCGTCTTGGAAGGCGACCATGGTGGCATCAAGCCCCATGCCCGACAGGAGCCCGCCGACGATGGCGCCTAGGAAGAGCGCTACCACCACATGCACGCGCAGGAGGGCGAGCACGAGCATGACAATGACGGCGACGAGAACTGCATTCATGCTAATTCAGGGTACTGCATAGTATCGGCTGGCCAGTAATTATTCGGCTAACCCAGCCGGCCGCGGCCCATGCGCAGCAGCGCCGAGGCGATGGTGGGTCCTTCCTCACCGAGTTCATCGCGGAACTGATTCAAAATGGCGATCTCGCGGGTGTGGACCAGGCGGGTGCCGCCGGAGTTCATGCGGGTGCGGCCAATGGCCTGGGAGACTTCCGTGCGGCGTTTAGCGGCATCCAAGATGATGCGGTCCATGCGGTTGATTTCTTCGCGATACTGTTGGATCTCCGCATCAGATAGGGGATCATCCGTGCCCGAAGGCGTGCGGATGTCCAGGCCGTTATCGACGATGTCCTTGTTATCTTCTGCGGTCATAAGACCATATTGTGCCACCCGCCCGCGCAAAAGGAAATAGCAGCTCGCACGGCGGATACGGGGCGTGTCCGGTGGGGCTAGTAGGTTGGAAGGCATTATGAACGAAAACTCTCCTTTTAGCCCTTCCCCGTCCACCGACGGTGCCTCGAACCCTAGCCCCTTTGGCGGCTTCGGCGCACCGCGTGAAGCGAGCCCGCAATCCGAATCCCCCGATGCCTTGACCGAGGGCCTCAACCCACAGCAGCTGGAGGCCGTTACCCACTCGGGCAGCCCGCTGCTCATCGTGGCCGGCGCCGGTTCCGGCAAGACCGCCGTGCTTACCCGCCGCATTGCCTATCTCATGCGCCATCGCGGGGTAAATCCGTGGGAGATCCTCGCCATTACCTTTACTAATAAGGCCGCCGCGGAAATGAAGGAGCGCGTGGGTGGGCTGGTAGGCCCCGTGGCAGAGCGCATGTGGGTATCTACCTTCCACTCCATCTGCGTGCGCATCCTGCGCCAAAATGCGCAGCTGGTGCCGGGTCTTAATACCAATTTCACTATTTATGATGGCGATGATGCCCGCCGGCTATTGTCCATGATTGCTAAGGACATGCAGCTGGATCTGAAGAAGTACACCCCGCGCGTGCTGGCTAATCAGATTTCTAATCACAAAAATGAGCTCATCGGTCCCGAATCCGCACTGGAAAAGGCGCAGCAGACCAAGAACCCATTTGAAACCCCCGTGGCCCAGGTCTATGCCGAATACCAGCGCCGCCTGCGCGCGGCCAATGCCGTGGACTTTGATGATCTCATCGGTGAGGTGGTGCGGATTTTCACCCAGCACCAGCAGGTGGTGGATTTTTATCGCCGGCGCTTCAAGCACGTGCTTATCGACGAGTACCAGGACACCAACCACGCCCAGTACGCGCTGGTTGCTGCGCTCGTGGGCAGGGGAGAGCTCGGTCCGGATGCGCCGGAGCTATGCGTCGTGGGCGATTCCGATCAGTCCATTTATGCCTTCCGCGGGGCCACCATCCGCAATATTCAGGAATTCGAGCGCGACTACCCGCAGGCGCACACCATCTTGCTGGAGCAGAACTACCGCTCCACGCAGACCATTCTCAACGCGGCCAATGCTGTTATTGCCAAGAATGAGAACCGCCGCGAGAAGAACCTGTGGACCGCCCACGGTGAGGGCGAGCAGATCGTAGGCTACGTTGCCGATAATGAGCACGACGAGGCGCGCTTCATCGCCTCTGAAATCGACTCCTTGGCGGATAGGGGCCGCAGCTATTCCGATATCGCGGTCATGTACCGCACCAACAACGCCTCCCGTGCGCTGGAAGATATCTTCATTCGCTCCGGAATTCCGTACAAGGTGGTGGGTGGCACGCGCTTTTATGAGCGGCGCGAAATCCGCGACATGGTGGCCTACCTGCGCATCTTGGATAACCCGGACGATACGGTAAGTCTGCGCCGCATCATCAACGTGCCCAAGCGTGCCATTGGTGACAAGGCGCAGGGGCATATTGCCCTCCATGCGGAAAACCACGGCATTAGCTTTGGCAAGGCGCTTGCCGATGTCCCTCGGGGCGACGTCCCTGGCCTTGGCACCCGGGCCATTAACGCAGTAACCAAATTCAACGACATGATGGAGGGTATCCGCAATCAGATCCCGTCCATGCGCGATGAGGTTACCGGCCAACCGGATTTGGGCGAGCTGCTTTCCGCCATTTTGGATGCCACGGGATACAAGGCGGAATTGGAAAATTCGAATGACCCGCAGGACGGTGCCCGCCTAGATAACTTGAACGAGTTGGTATCGGTGGCTCGCGAATTCACCTCGGAGGCGGCCAACCAGCTTGCCGCCTCCGGTGCGGATGCAGTGGACCCCTCCGAGCTAGTAGAGGAGGGCGAAGCCGCGCCCGGTTCGCTGCAGGCATTCCTGGAAAAGGTATCGCTGGTGGCTGATGCTGACCAGATCCCTGATTCCGAGACTGGTGTGGTCACCATGATGACTTTGCACACCGCAAAGGGTCTTGAGTTCCCCGTGGTCTTTTTGACCGGCTGGGAGGATGGCCAATTCCCGCATATGCGCTCACTGGGTGACCCGAAGGAATTAAGCGAGGAACGCCGCCTCGCCTATGTAGGTATTACCCGCGCTCGCGAGCAGTTGTATCTTACCCGCGCCATTTTGCGCTCGGCGTGGGGCAATCCGGTGACTAATCCCGCCAGCCGCTTCCTCGGCGAGGTCCCAGAAGACCTCATCAACTGGCGGCGCGAAGACTCCGATAGCTCCCTGACCGGAGCGTGGGGCGAGGACGACTACCAATATGGTCGCTCCTACGGCCGCGATTGGTCCGGGTGGGGCAGTGGTGGTTCCAGGTCTGGGGCGCGCGGTGCAGGGCGCGCTGCGTCTTCCCCATCGCAGCGCACCAGCAAGCCGGCGGCGACCTCGATGCCTAAGAACAATAACCTCAACCTAGCCGTGGGTGACCGCGTCAATCACGCTAAGTACGGGCTCGGAACTGTCATTGAGACGTCCGGCTCCGGCAAGCGCGCCACGGTCACCGTGGACTTTGGTTCTTCCGGTAAGGTCCGGCTGATGCTCATCGGCGGAGTGCCGATGGAAAAGCTTTAGACCGAAATGCCGCGCTCGTTGAACCAGGAAACTGGGTCAACGGGGGCGCCTCCGCCTGGGTGAATCTCAAAGTGGAGGTGCGGGCCAGTGGAGTGGCCCTCGTTGCCAATGCCGGCGATTTCCTGCCCCGCGGTCACGCGCTCGCCCACATTTACCTTGAGCTGGTCTGCCGGCATGTGGCCGTAGACGGAGATGGTTCCGTCATCGTGCTGGATGCGGATCCAGTTGCCAAAGCCCTGCGCTGGGCCGGAGTTGATGACGGTGCCGTCCATAACCGCGTGAATCGGGGTGCCCACCGGGTTAGCTACGTCGATTCCGTTGTGCATCGTGCCCCAACGCTGGCCAAAGCCAGAAGTAAGTGTGCCGGAGGTAGGAAAGACCACGGTATTGCCCGCGGAGTCCTTGCCGCGCTTCGTGGTGAGTCCGGAGTGATTTCCCTGTGGAGCGAATGCTTCCTTCAATCCCGGTACAGAACCAGGATCCAAGACGATATTTACTCCGCCGGATTCGTTTCCATCTACCTGCGGGGTAGCCTCGCCGTTGAGCAGGCCAACCGAGGTGGTGGCTAGGCCAACAAGGGCGTCGACCACTCCGGCGTTATCTACATTGGTAGCGGTGGGCTCGGAGGAGCCGTCCGATACGTCCACGCTAGCCACTGGCTCTGCAGCAAAAGCGGTGGTGCCGGTAGCAAGTACGGTGCCGAGTGTAACGATGCTCAGCGCCACGTTCTTGCGTGCGCGGTTCATGCGCTTCATATCTTAAGTCCTTTTCATGGCTGTGCATGGTCTCGGGACGCTTGTGCCCTAGTGAGGGCGGCGTCTTGCAACTGCCAACCGCGACACGCCGAAAGCTGAAATGCTTGCGTCCGAAATCGCTTGTGGCAACGAGTTAAAAGTTAGCCCGCCCGAACGGCCCGCGCAATCTTAAAAAACGCTGGTAGAGGTGGAAATAATTCGAAATTATTCGAACATGCCAGCTTGTTGCGCGTGTTACCAATGTGATTGGAGTGGCGTCTGTAAAGTACTGGTTTAGGGTCTGGGGGTGGACCTTGGGGGTGGCGCCCAAGGCTTGGGGCTGCCGTCTCGTGCGGTATCGGCGGCTGCAAGCTAAAAATATCCACTCACCTGCGACAAGTCTGCGCACTGGACTTGCCTGAATGTGCTTCTGGCGCCTTTATGGGGTCGTGGTGAGGGTCTAGCTGGTGCTGTGTTCGCTAGTGGCAGCGGAGTACTCAGGCGGCGCCAAGCGCGGTGTAGTGCGCCCTTGGGGCGGTCTGGAGCGCAGTTGATGCAATCCTATCTTCCGGGCGAGTGCACTAGGTGACGGGAGAGTATCTGTGGGCATGACAAAGCGCTGCAGAGAAGTTCTCTGCAGCGCTCAACAAGAAGGTAGTCGGTGTGCGGCTCTTTAGATATCGATGCCGCGCTCAGCCAGCCAAGGTTGCGGATCGATTGCCTCGCCACCGTTCGGGTGAACTTCGAAGTGGAGGTGGGAGCCGGTGGAAAAGCCCATCGAGCCCATGCCAGCGATCTTCTGGCCGGCGTGGACGTGCTCGCCCACGGCAACGTCAAGGGTCTGCATGTGGCCGTAGACGGTCATGGTGCCGTCATCGTGCATGATGCGGATCCACTGGCCAAAGCCGGAAGCTGGGCCGGAGTCGATGACGGTGCCGTCCATGACGGCAAGGATTGGGGTGCCGGGAGAGTTGGCGATGTCGATGCCCTTGTGGAAGGTGCCCCAGCGCATAGCGAATGGGGATGTGAATGCGCCCTCGGCCGGGCGAGCTACGGACGGTGCGCGAGCAGCTTCGTCGGCAGCGGCGCGCTCTTCAGAAGCCTGGATGGCCTTATTGAGCTGATCGGTTAGATCGGCAACTGGCTTTGCCTCGGCAACGTTGAGGATCTGCGGGGTGGTATCAACAGGATTCGCAGCGGCATCCTCAACTTGGGTGGAGTCAGAGGCGAGCTCGAAGTCAACGGACTGCGTCTTGGTGGTGGCTGCGTCATCGGACTGGATGTTTGCGGCGGCTGCGCCACCAACGCCGGCGGTGGAAACTGCACCTGCCGCAACCGTCATTACGGCAATGCGGCCCTTCGCGGTCTGCGAGGTGACAATCTTGCGATGGCGGCCGGCGCCACGCTGAACTTTGCTTCGCATTAGGTCTTCTTTCGTCATTTTCACAATCTGCGCAGAACGGGTGTTACGTCCCCGCCGAGTTAGTTACGAGATTGTGACCTTCTTGTTACCAACGAGATGTAACAGTAGCGTCTCGAAAAGATAACAGCAACCCAAATTAAGAAACTTTCAGGCCCCTCTCGGGGAAATTGTCCACGAGCAGGCAACATGTGGCCCCAGAATAATGTTAGTGCGATAAAGATCCCACGCGATCTCCGCGTGCGTCATGCAAAACTAGCGGCCTTTGCCTTCAATAGTATTACAGCCAGAGTTAAGGGTGTGAAACCAGGGTAGATTTTAAACTCCTTATATATTTGTGTAGCCCAGGTACAGGGGTTGCCGCCGGTGATTTTGCGAGCGCCTCGTCGCGCCACCCCGATTTCACTTCCGGAAGGTGGCAAAGTGGACGCCGATGAACAAAAACACCAGCCCCCAATCTCGGTCAACGCCCCGCCCGCGTAGCCAGGCGCGGGGCCGTATGGTGCGCGCGCAGCGCACCCCACGCGCGCCTCATCCCAGTGGCTCACGCCAGTCCTCTGGATCGGCGCAGCGCGTCGCTCGCAAGGCCGGCTCCAAGGCCAAGGCGCGCCGTACCCCCGCGCCGTTGACCAAAGCCGGGGGCATTCGCCGCATGCTCATTACGGCGGCAGTGCCCAATGTGGTTATTGTCCTTATCATTATGGCCATCGCGCTTGGCGGTCTCATGCTCACCGGCTCTCCCATGGCGTGGTGGTACACCATCGTGGCGGAGACCTGGATGGTCTTTAACCTCGCCCCGGTCTCTGCGGCTGATGTGCATATTTCCTTCTTGCCGGCCTTGCCAGCGCTTATCCTTGCCGCGGTGGTGGCGGTTCGGGTGCGCAGCGCGGTAAAACACAAGGTTAGCGTCAAGGACTTGCTTACTCTTTTGGCCTGCGTGCTTGGCGTGCCGGTGGTATTTACCATCATCGCGTGGCTGATGCTGTGGGATGCGGGCAAGGTCTATGACGTTTCTCCGCCTAATCTGGCGGAGGCGTTGCTGCGCGTTATTGTTCTGCATCTGGCCGCCATGGCGGCCGGCATGGGGTGGCGCTTGTGGCGGGCGTTGGCCAAGCGTTACGGAGTGCCGCGCCCGCTTGTCGACGCCACCCAGATCGCCCTTCGCTATCTCGCATACCTGGCCATTGGCGCAGCCGCAGTCTTCGCGGTGGTATTCCTTGCCAATGTCTCCCGCCAGGGCGAGATGATGAATGACTATCCTACGATCTCCGGCTTAGGCATTGCCGGACTCGTGCTGCTGAGCGTGCTCTACATTCCCAATGCCATCGTGAGCACCGCGGCGGTATTGGTGGGCTCGGAGTTTTCCGTAGGCGAAGGCTCGGCGAGCCTCTTTAGCGCCCACCTCGTGCCGCTGCCGCCGCTGCCGATTACCGGCGGCATTCCAGCATCCTCGCCCAGCTGGGCGGTGGCGCTATTGATCGTCCCCCTCGGCGCCGCAATTTACTCGTTGTACAAGAAGCGCCCGAGCTTTCAGGACGTACTAGTAGCTACGGTGGCTTCCGCAGTAATCATGCTGGTTGCCTGCTACCTCGTCAGCGGTGACCTTGGCTACTACGGCGCGACCGGCCCGCAGCTGTGGACCGCCGCAGGCCTCACCGCCCTGTGGATGGCCGTCGTTGGCTGCGCCGTTGCTGCTGGCTTCGCCTTCGTGGCCTGGCGTGCGGCCCGCACGGCACCCGGTGCGGCCCCCGCCGATGAATACGCCGACGAACCCGCTGCCGATGCCGACGAGGCTCCCACCGAACCGGAGCGAGAGCCCATCACCGATCCGGAAATCGTTGACGCCGAGGTAGTCGAGGACGAGCCCGAAGATACTGCACCTGACGCGGCCGCGGAGGAACCGGAAGAAGAGCAGAAAGAAGAGGGCACTCCAGCCGACGAAGTAGCGGAGCGGCCGGAAGAGGCTAAGGAGGGCGATGAAAGGGGCGTCGCCAAGCCGCTGAGCCAACAGCTCAAGGACCAAATGGGGGAGAGCGAGCAGGACTCCTCAAGCGAAGATTCCCCCGAGGAGGGGGAGAGGGGCTAGGCTATAGCGCGTGACTTCACCGATGCCTCCGCGCTATACCGCTGACTCTGAACGCCTCCGAGTGGTGGTGCTCGTTTCTGGAACGGGTTCCCTGCTGCAAGCCATCGTGGATGCCCAAGCCGGGCACTACCAGGTAATGAAGGTGGTGGCGGATAAGGAATGCCACGGTATTTCGCGCGCACAGGACCACGGGATTGATACCGAGGTCGTGGCGCTGGGGGCGGATCGCGCCGAATGGAATCAACGTCTGGTTGACGCAGTAGATGCTGCGCAGCCAGACGTTGTTGTTTCTGCGGGCTTTATGAAGATCCTGGGCCAGGAATTCCTGGACCGCTTCGAAGGCCGCACCATCAATACCCACCCGGCGCTTCTGCCTGCCTTCAAGGGAGCGCACGCGGTGCGCGACGCCCTAGATTATGGCGTGAAGATCACTGGCTCTACCGTCCACTTTGTGGACGCGGGCGTGGATACCGGCTCCATCATCGCGCAGCGCCCCGTTGCCATCAATGCGGACGATGACGAGTCCACCCTCCACGAGCGTATTAAACAAGTAGAGCGCGACCTCATCGTGGAGGTGCTGCGTGCAGCTAACGTCCACGACGAGAAACTATCTATTCAACTCGCAGACTAAGACTTTTCGAAAGGCTTAATCCTCCTCATGAGCGAAGACCGCAAGCAGGTAAAGCGCGCCCTTATCAGCGTGTACGACAAGACCGGGCTGGAGGATCTAGCCCGCGCCCTTGATAAGGCAGGCGTGGAAATCGTCTCCACCGGCTCCACCGCGAAGAAGATCGCGGACCTAGGCATCGAGGTCACTCCGGTAGAAAAGCTCACCGGCTTCCCGGAGTGCTTGGAAGGCCGCGTTAAGACGCTGCACCCGCGCGTGCACGCCGGCATCCTGGCCGATACCCGCAAGGAAGATCACCTCAACCAGCTCTCCGAGCTCGAGGTAGAGCCTTTCCAGCTCGTCGTGGTCAACCTGTATCCCTTCCGCGAGACCGTGGCTTCGGGCGCGGACTTTGATGGCTGTGTGGAACAGATTGATATCGGCGGCCCATCCATGGTGCGCGCAGCCGCCAAGAACCACCCGTCTGTCGCCGTTGTGGTAGATCCTTCCCGCTACGGTGAAGCCGTGGAGGCCGTGAACAACCGTGGCTTCACCCTAGAGCAGCGCCGTGGCCTGGCCCGCGATGCCTTCCTGCACACCGCGGATTATGATGCGGCCGTCTCCGCCTGGTTCGTGGATCAGCTCAGCGAGGAGGGCCAAACCACCCCGCTGCGCTACGGCGAGAACTCTCACCAGGCGGCTACCGTCACCCGCATCGGCTCCAAGGGCCTTGCCAATGCCACCCAGTTCAATGGCAAGGAGATGAGCTACAACAACTACCAGGATGCGGATGCCGCGTGGCGCGCCGCGTGGGACCACGAGCGCCCCTGCGTTGCGATTATCAAGCACACCAACCCATGCGGCATTGCCGTGTCCGAGGAGTCCATCGCCGCCGCCCACCGCGCCGCCCACGCGTGCGACCCAATGTCCGCTTTTGGCGGCGTGATTGCCGTCAACCGCGAGGTCACCGTAGAGATGGCCGAGCAGGTAAAGGAGATCTTTACCGAGGTCATCGTCGCGCCTTCCTATGAGGATGGTGCCATCGAGGTGCTTAAGGCCAAGAAGAACCTGCGCGTGCTGCAGGCAGAGCACGAAGACCAGCACGAGGAGCGCAAGTACATCTCCGGCGGCGTTCTCACCCAGGAGCCAGACACCTACCAGGCCGAGGGCGATAACCCGGCCAACTGGACCCTGGCTGCGGGCGAGGCCCTCAACGAGTCCGACTTGGCTGAGCTCGAGTTCGCCTGGCGCGCCGTGCGCGCGGTGAAGTCCAATGCCATCTTGCTGGCCAAGGACAATGCCACCGTGGGCGTGGGCATGGGACAGGTTAACCGCGTTGACTCCGCCAAGCTGGCCGTCGAGCGCGCCAACACCTTGGCCGATGGTGCCAACCGCACCGAGGGCTCCTTCGCCGCTTCTGACGCCTTCTTCCCGTTCGCCGATGGTTTGCAGGTGCTTCTCGACGCCGGCGTTAAGGCCGTTGTCCAGCCCGGCGGCTCCATCCGCGACGAAGAAGTCATCGCTGCTGCAAAGGAAGCCGGCGTCACCCTGTACCTGACCGGTACCCGCCACTTCGCGCACTAGCCTAAGCTAAATGCCATGACATTCCCTATCCGCCGGGCCTGGGGCCCGGCAGCCGCCCTTATCGCCTGCGCGCTCACCCTAAGCGCCTGCGGCGACGAGGACGCGGCGAATAATTCCCCTACCTTTGTCAATACCGAGGCCCGCGGCACGGCCGATCCCCTCTACGGAAAAGAGAGCACGTCCGCAGCGCCCGCGGCCTCATCCGCAGCGCCGGCCGCCTCGTCTGCGCCCGCCTCTTCCTCGGAGCCATCGGCCGCGGCCCCTTCCAGTGACGTCCAAGCCGTGCTTGACCGCATCGTGGCCGAACACGGCGATGTGGGCATCGCCGTATCCGATGGCACGACCACCATTGAAGCGGGGCGCACCGCTCCCGAGGCCGCGTGGTCAACCTCCAAGGTGCCTGTGCTCATCGCGGCGAATCGCATGGGTGCGGCCGATAGCCAGCTGGTTTCCTCTGCAATCACCTACTCCGATAACGAGGCCGCCAAGGCCGCGTGGGCGGGGCTAGGGGAGGGGACCGCTGGCGCGCAGGCCGCGCAAAGCGTCATCGCGGAGGCGGGCGATACCGCCACCCAGGTTCAATCCCAGGTCACCCGGCCGGAATTTACGGCCTTTGGCCAAACCATGTGGAGCGTGGGCAACCAAGCAAAGTTCATGGCCGGGGTGCGTTGCGTTGAGGGAGCCCAGCCGATTATCGACGCCATGGGGGTCGCCGATCCCGCCCAAGCCTACGGCCTGCGCACCTTGCCGGGCGCCTTGATGAAGGGCGGCTGGGGCCCGAGCCCCGCCGGCGCCTACGACGTGCGGCAGATGGGCATTGTGCAGCTGGGCGGGCACGACGTCGCCGTGGCACTAATCGCCTCGTCTCCTGATGGCCAGTACGCCTCCACCCAAACGGTGCTTACCTCCATGGCCGAAGCCCTAGCGCAGGCCGAAACCCAGTGGCCCAGCCCTGCCTGCTAAGCCTGTCAGTAGAAAGGAAAACTCATGACTTCTCGCTTAAGCCTCCGCCCGCTTATCGCCGCAGGCTTCTTCCCGCTCGTGGCCGCCAGCCTCGCGCTGAGCGGTTGCAGCGACTCCTCGGACGAATCCGCCCCGAGCTTCAAAGGTAAGGGCAGCGGAATGACCACGGTCAATAACTCCGACAAAGAAGAGGAGAACGCCGAGGAATCCACGCCCGCGCAAGAGACCGTAACCAAGGAAGAGGAAGCCCCGGAGGAACCGCCGGTAGTCACGGTCACGCAGACGGAAAAGCAGGAGGCCCCGTCTTCCACCGGTGGGGGTCAGAAGTCTGGTGAAGGAAACTATATTTCTGATTTCAATGGGCACGGATGGCTCGATGGTGGCTACGCAAGTTGCAACCGGTTTGAACGCGCCCTGTTTGCCGGTTCTGGTCCCGACGGCAGGGTTATCATTTGCGAGACCGGAGGTGGCTACAAGTTCTATCGCTCGTCGATGTTTGATGGCCAGTTTGAATCGGGTGACGTTACCCAAGACGGCAATAACTACTACGTCAATGCGGATCCGTCGATCATTGTGGTGACGCCGAGTGGCGTAAGCGTGCGCGAGGGCGGCGGATTGGCCGCCACGGGCGAATTCACGGAGTCGTGGCAGCGCTAACGCGGAAAACGAGGGGCTAGCGCGACTTCTTCTTGCGGTCGGCCGCTGCGGCGGCGGCCGCAGAGATGGAGTCGTTGCGATTCTTCAGCAACTCCAAAGTAGTTTCCTCGGCATTGTCGGGGACGGAGGCGCCGAGGACGGCCAAGGCGGCGTCGGCAAGCATGGCAGCAGTCTCCGGAACCGACTGGGAAGCGTCGAACGGCGGGGTGCCGTTATTGGGGCGCATTTCAATAACAGACAGCGCGATGTGGAAGGGCAGCTCCACGCGGGGGTCATCCTCGCCCACAATGGCTGCGGCGGTGGAGCGGAAATGATTCTGCAGGCGGTCGCGCGACTCGTGGTACTCGGAGAACTCTGAAGAATTAGCCACCGGCAGCTGATACAAGCGACCCACGTTCCAGCCACTGGTGAGCAGCAGACGCGACTCTGCGGCGACCAAAGACCACAGGCGCTGTGCCGGGGCCGCGTCGGTGCCCGCCAACTCATCGGCCAACTCCAAGGAAGGCTCGATGGTGGAATTGAGCAGCGTCAGGAAGATTTCCGTCTTGGACGGAAAGTGATAGTACAGCGACGCCTGACGGATGCCTACCGCGTCTGCAATCTGGTGCGTGGACGTGGTAGCAAAACCCTGAGTAGTGAAAAGCTCGGAGGAGGCGTCCAAAATCTCCTCACGGGCGCTATTGCCCCTGCGCCGCGGACTGTGTTTGCGCGGCCTACCGACATTGCCTGCCATGCGGTGGGACGACTCCTTTCACAAAAGAGAATTCACTTTTAATAACCAACTGTACAATCTTATGCCCGACTAGGTACTGCTTCCGAATCCGCACCGTAGAGACTATTTATATTCTTCCGCCCGACGGGCAATAGACTCAAACGCCGCCGAGACAATGCGGCACGCAGAACCATAAGCGGTGCGGTCCAGCGGCGGAAGATCGCGCAGCGTGGCCGGGCGATCGCTAACGCCCTCGTACCAACGGCGCAACTCTAACGCATAACCGGTGCGCCACGCTAGGTCCAACGACTCTGCGTCTGCGCCGCTGAGGAGATCGCGTTCCACGCCAATCGCCAGCCGATCCACCGTCGGGCGCGGCCCCGGTGCCGCCCAGCGCGCGATAGCTGCAATGGGGGAGAGCAGTGTGGCCTTGATATCCACCGCGGCATCGCGGTCCGGCAGGCCATCGACCATCTTGAGGGCAGGAGGGCGCTGGCCCAAGGCTTCTTCCAGTAGCGCTTGTTCCCCGCCGTTTCCAAGGGGCAGGCCGGCGTCGACGCGCGCGGCGATGGAATCGGCGGCTCCGTGAGCTTGGAGACCGACATCGGCGAAGACCTCTTGGAGGTCGTCATCCTGGCCCATCCACTCCACAGGCATGGACGGCAGCTGGTCGCCGCGGGAGGCAGCGCCGGTAAGGCGGACCGGGGAGTTGACCCCAGGAGAGCGAACAATATCCGTAATCAGCCGGGAATACCAGTAGGCCAATTCAATCTCATTGTCCTGGTGGGCGACCGCATTGCGCAAAATATCTTGGGCCTCTTCGAGCAGTCCGCGGGCCGTAGCGCGGGACTGGCAGTGCGGGGCGAGCTCGGAAAGATCGAGTAGGGATTGGTGCAGGGCCATTGCTCACTGCCTTTCACTAGTGCGGGGCCGATGCCTCCCCGCCGGCTGCGGGGTGCACGAATGCTTTCAATCTAACACTTCGGTTCTGTGATCCGGGCATGTGGGTCGAGTGGAAGGGATGGGAGGGCTAAAACGACTTTCGCCGCCTGCCCTCGAGGAGGGAGGCGGCGAAAGCTTATGGTTCTTTTACCGTGTCACACTTGCCAGCGGCAAAAGTGCGCTGTTGATACCCAGCTACTGTTTAGCGGGTGGTGAACGGCAGGAGAGCCATTTCGCGTGCGTTCTTGACTGCGGTAGCAACCTGACGCTGCTGCTGCGGGGTCAGACCGGTGACGCGACGGGAACGGATCTTGTGACGATCCGAGATGAACAGACGCAGAGTCTTGGTGTCCTTGTAGTCCACCTTCTCGATGCCCTCAGCCTTCAAAGGGTTCTTCTTTGGGCGACGGCTCTGCTCCATACGGAACTTCTTTTGGTTATTGCGCTTATTAGCCATTGTGCAATTACCCCTTTACCAGCTGGACTTACGAACGCCCGGCAGCTCACCACGGTGAGCCATGCCGCGCATACGGACACGGGACAGGCCGAACTTGCGGAGGTAACCGCGTGGGCGGCCATCGGCAGCGTCACGGTTACGTACGCGGGCTGGGGAAGCGTCACGAGGCTGGCGGTTCAGCTCGAACTGAGCCTCTAGACGCTCCTCATCCGGGGTGTTCGGGTTCTTGATGATCTTCTTGAGCTCAGCGCGACGCTCCGCGTAGCGGGCGACGATTTCCTTGCGCTGCTCGTTCTTGGCGATCTTGGACTTCTTAGCCATTGATTATCGCTCCTCGCGGAATTCGACGTGCTTGCGGGCAATCGGATCGAACTTCTTCAAGGTGATGCGATCCGGGTTGTTGCGCTTGTTCTTACGGGTCACGTAGGTGTAACCGGTGCCCGCAGTGGACTTAAGCTTGATGATTGGGCGGATATCGTTACGTGCCATACTTAAATCTTCTCCCCACGTGCGCGAATCTTAGCCACAACGGACTCGATGCCATCGCGGTCGATGATCTTCATGCCCTTGGTGGAAACATTCAGGGTGATGGTACGGCCCTCAGAGGGCAGGTAGTAGCGACGACGCTGCACGTTGGGGTTCCAACGGCGCGAAGTGCGGCGGTGCGAGTGCGAGACCTGCTTGCCGAATTCCGGCTTGCGGCCCGTTACCTGGCAAATAGCCGACATGGGTCTTCTTTCTCCTAGCCGCCCACATCATGGCTATAGACAATGAAGCGCCGACTGCCGTGTGAGGGTGGCAGTGCTCAAAAGTGAGGTGTGAGCGGGTGCGGCGCCATCGTCAAACACCAGTAGACGGGGCGTAAAACGTATATTTTGACAACAGCAAGGGGAAATCTTACAGCCTCGGACGCGAATTACCTAATCGCTGCCTTGCTGCGGCAAGTGGGCCATTTGCCGTGCTGGGGTGGTGTTTGCCTGTGGGGCGTCGCTTAGCGTGGCGCAAGAAACGTGAGTGAAATGAGTGGTCGCTGCTGGTCGGGGATTTCGTATATGGGTCAGTTGACTGTAGGATAATTCAGGTTGTTGACCCGTGCCACGCGGCGCGCGGTTAACAGAGTGAAATTTGTACGTCCCAACTCGGGCACGATCCACGCTAGGGGCGTGGAACCGACCCGTAGTCCAACCCTGAGGGAATATATATGAAGAAAGATATTCACCCGGATTACCACCCGGTAGTCTTCCGTGATGCTGGTACCGGTCACTCCTTTTTGACCAAGTCCACCGCTTCCTCCGACCGCACCGTTGAGTGGGAAGACGGCAACGAGTACCCACTGATCGTCGTTGACGTTACCGCTGAGTCCCACCCGTTCTGGACTGGTGCACAGCGCGTTATGGATACCGCCGGCCGCGTCGAGCGCTTCAACCAGCGCTTCGGTGGCATGGCTCGCCGCAAGAAGAAGAACGCGTAAGGAGGAGAGTAGAAAATGGCAACTCCTAAGTTTAAGAAGTCCCGTGCGAACACCCACGCACGCCGTTCCCAGTGGAAGGCTGACAATGTGGCCCTCCAGGAAGTCACCATCGACGGCCAGACCGTCCGCATCCCGCGCCGCCTGGTTAAGGCTGCCAAGCTGGGTCTGGTTGACGTAGAGCAGTTCTAAGCTCGCTCTTTAATCTCCCCGTCCGCTCTCGATTAGAGGGCTGGGCGGGGATTTTTAGCTTTAGAAGCGTCCTATAAGCATGTTTTAACCGTATTTGGGGGACTGTGGGGGTAAATATTTCCCTTAACTTCATGAAGTTGACTGCCATAAGTAATAATTAGGACTATGAAAATCCTTGTGGTGGATGATGAACAAGCCGTCCGCGAATCGCTACGCCGTTCCTTACGCTTTAACGGCTACGAAGTGCTGACCGCTAACGACGGCTTGGAGGCCGTGGAGACGGTGCGCGCTGAGAATCCCGAATTGCTTATTTTGGACGTCATGATGCCCAACATGGATGGCCTTGAGGTGTGCCGCACCCTGCGCAGTGAGGGCTGGGACCGTCCGATCCTCGTTCTGACTGCGCGCGATGGTGTTTCGGACCGAGTGGCTGGCCTTGATGCCGGCGCAGATGACTACCTGCCGAAGCCGTTCGCATTGGAGGAGCTCTTGGCCCGTGTGCGCTCCTTGGTGCGCCGCGCCTCCGCAGATTCCATCGCAGCTGAAGCCCCAGTGGAAAGCAAGCTGAGCTTCGAGGACCTTGAACTTGATGCCGATACCCGCGAAGTCAGCCGCGGTGGCCGGGCCATTTCCTTGACGCGTACCGAGTTCGCGCTGCTGCAACTGCTGATGGAAAATCCCCGCAAGGTTCTCTCTCGCAGCAAGATCCTGGAAGAAGTCTGGGGCTACGATTTCCCTACCTCCGGCAATGCTCTCGAGGTCTATATCGGCTACCTGCGTAAGAAGACGGAGGGCGAGGGCGATGCTCGCCTCATCCACACCGTCCGTGGCGTGGGGTATGTCTTGAGGGGGTCTAATCCGTGATTTTAAGGAAGCCCGCTTCCCCTGCGGTGGCTTCCGGGAAAGTACAGTCCACCCCTCTTACCGAGTTCTCTGAGCCTCAGGGGAGTTGGGCTTCACGGGCGCCACTGCGGTGGCGCCTTGCTACTGTTACGGGCCTTGTGGTGGCCGTAGCCGTTGCCTTGATGACGTTGGCAACGTATTGGGTAGTTTCTCTGTCCCTTACTGCCTCCGTCGACGACCGCCTGGAGGCCAAGGCCGATGTCTTGTTGCGGCAAAGCCAGGATCCACGGTTCATGGATAACGTGGACCAGGAGATCGAGGACTTTAAGTCCTATAACCCTGGCACCCGCGTAGCCCTATCACCGCCCTCCATGAGCTTTTCCTACGGCGACACCATTCCTGTGGGCGGGGACTTCCATCGGACGGAGGATTACACGGAAACTTCCGTGCGTACCGTGGGCGGCGAGCGAGTGCTGGCCAAGCGTCATGATCTTGGTTCTACCGTGGTCGTCGCTCAGTCTCTCGCTCCTACGCAAGAGCTCATCGCCATCTTGGGCACGGTGCTACTGATTATCGTTGCCCTTGGCATCGTGCTCGCCATTTTTGCAGGCCTCATCGTGTCCAAAACCGGTATGCAACCCATCGCCCGGCTGAAGCGAGCGGTGGATTACGTGACGCAGACCAACGACCTGCGCCCTATTGAGGTCTCTAATAACGACGAGATGGCGCAGTTGACCACCTCCTTTAACCAGATGCTGGAGGCGCTGCAGGAATCCCGTTCGCAGCAGTCTCAGTTCGTAGCCGATGCCGGGCACGAGCTGAAAACCCCGCTGACCTCTATGCGTACCAATATTGAGCTTTTGATGATGCTCAATCGGGCCGGTGGTGGCTTTGGTATGAGCGATGAAGACCGCAGGGACCTCGAAGATGACGTCATGTCCCAGATGAATGAGCTCTCCACCTTGATTGGAGACCTCGTTGATTTGGCGCGTGAGGACGGCAATGAGCGCGAACCGGAGCCGGTGGACCTGTGTGAAGTCATGATGGCTTCGCTGGAGCGTGCGCGCCGCCGCCGTCCCGATGTGGAGTTCTTGGTGCGCTTTATCCCGTGGGAGCTGGACGGCGACCCCTTCGCATTGGGCCGTGCCACGCTTAATCTTATGGATAATGCGGCTAAGTGGTCGCCGGCTACTGGCACGGTGCGCGTGTCTATGGAGCAGCTATCCACCCACGAGGTGCGCCTGCGCTTTGATGACTCCGGGCCTGGCATTGCACCGGAGGAAAGGGAGAAGGTCTTTGAGCGCTTCTATCGTTCGGCAGAAGCGCGCTCCATGCCGGGCTCGGGCTTGGGCTTGGCCATTGTGAAATCGGTGATTGAACGTCACGATGGCACCATCAAGATCCGCGAGTCTAATGATGGTGGTACCCGCATGGAAATCATCTTGCCGGGCAAGCCTGTGACGGGGGAGATTTTCGTGGACGGTTTGGCAGAGCCGCAAGAGGGGCTGCCGGGTGGTAAGGAAGACTCGATCGACCGCGGTGAAATCTTTGCGCAGCGCTGGTTTAATCAGAGCTAGCGTACAAGCGTTTATACTGGTGAGGTAATACAGCAACCTTTCAGGAATTCCTAGTAGGTTGGCAGATCAGTATCAGTCTTGACCAAGCGAAGTGAGGCATAGTTTTCTCATGAACATGAGGAATGACGATTACCGAGGCTTTGATGGGAACTCCCCGGAGGGAGCGTCCCAGGAAGGCCCGGGTAGGGCCGATCCGGTTCAGGGTGGTCCGAACTTTGGAGAAACCAACCAGCAAGATGCCGTGGCTGGCAACGCTGGCCCCTACAGTGACGGATTTGGTCTTCACAGCGACGCTGGCGCGCAGGCACAAGAGACCGGCTCCTATTCGCAAGGCTGGAATCAACCGCGCGGCGGTGCTGAAGGCAATGACCAGCGAACGCTAGGTTCGCTGGGGCCCTATCCGAATGCCCCACAGGCCCAAAACTTTAGCGGTCAGGGACAGGAAGGCCCGATGGTCACCCCGCTGCCTCCGCAGCCGGAGCAAAAGAAGAAAATTGGCTTGGGCGCCGCCACCGCTCTGGCGGCCGTCGCTGCCATCGCCGCAGGCTCGATCGCCGGCGCTGTGGTCGGCATGAGTTCCGGGGGAGGCAATAACGATACCTCCGTGGTCAATGAAGCCCTTAAGGCTGAGCCGGCGAACAATAGCACCGGTAAGGAACCGGAGCAGGGTTCCGTTGAAGAAGTTGCCTCCAAGGTTTTGCCCTCGGTGGTTTCTATCCAGACGATGACTCGTACTGGTGGCGCTGAAGGCTCTGGTTCTGTCATCTCCCCAGACGGCTATGTTTTGACCAACCACCACGTGGTTGCCGGTGCTGAGCACGGTGGCATGATGCAGGTGACCATGAATGACGGCAGTAAGCATGATGCTGAGGTGGTGGCCTCGGATGCGAATACGGACGTGGCCATCGTGAAAATCAAGGACGTCAAAGACCTGCCCTTCTTGCAATTCGGTGACTCCGATTCCGTTGCTGTGGGCCAAGAGGTAGTGGCCGTGGGCTCTCCTTTGGGGCTAAACGCGACCGTGACCTCCGGTATCGTATCGGCAAAGAACCGTCCCGTTCGCGCTTCCCAGGAAGGCGGCGAATCTTCATTGATTGACGCCATTCAGACCGATGCCGCAGTAAACCCTGGCAACTCGGGCGGTCCGTTGGTGGATCGAGACGGCAATATCGTGGGCATGAACTCCATGATTGCTTCGCTGTCTAATAGTTCCTCCGGCGAGGGCGGCTCCATTGGCTTGGGCTTTGCCATTCCATCCAACTTTGCCAAGCGAATGGCAGATGAGCTCATCAATGACGGCAAAGTTTCTCACCCGACCCTTGGCGTGAAGGTGCTAGCGCGCGACGACGGCAATGGTGCCCGCATCGCCGAGGTAGAGTCGGGCGGCCCGGCAGATAAGGCGGGCTTAAAGGATGGCGACATTGTCACCCGCGTCAACGATCGCCTGATTGAAAACGCCGATGCGCTTATTGCGGCGGCGCGATCGCAAGACTTTGGTGCGACGGTGACCTTGGAGGTTACCCGCGAAGACTCGGAAGAAACCCGTCAGGTAGAGGTAACCCTCTCAGGCGAGTAAATTACTGTGCAAGACCTCATTAGGTGCTGAATGCGCCGTACCTCACCCCGCCACAAGGCCGTATTGCCTTAACTTAAGGAGAAAAATGCCAGATTCGCAGCACGATGTGACCGACTCCGCGCAGCCCGACGGCGCGAATAAGCGCGATTCCTTGATGGATCTAGCCGAACCCGATGATGCCTTCTTGTTAGCAAGCGAGCAGGAGGATAGCCTTGCTGCCCCGCGCCGCGGGCTCATCGTTATTGTCACCGATCATCCCGGTGAGCAATCCGATAGCACTTCGCAGCTGGTAAGCGAGCTGCTCGCGGAGGCTAATTTCCGCGTTGATGGCGCCATCGTGGTGCGTTCCAAGAAATCCAAGATCCGCCAGGCCATTGAGACCGCTGTGGTCGGTGGCGTGGATTTGGTCCTCACCGTCGGCGGCACCGGCGTGGGCCCGCGCGATAAGACTCCGGAGGCTACCCGCTCCGTGATCGATAAGATGGTTCCGGGTGTGGCCCAGGCGCTGCGTTCTTCTGGCCAAGCTTGTGGCGCGGTGGATGCCTGCACGTCCCGCGGCCTATCGGGCGTTTCGGGCTCTACCGTCGTGGTCAACCTTGCCTCGTCGCGCGCTGCCGTCCGCGATGGCATGGCTACCTTGGCGCCTCTGGTGCACCACCTCATTGACCAGCTGCAGCAGTCTAGCGTCCAGTAAACGCAGGGTATTTTCTATGACGTCGCGGAGAAATCGCCGGCGAGTATTCCGCCAATCTGCTGCTGTCGATTATGACCGTAGTGCTGATAAGCCCGGCGCACACGCTGCCGATGGTGCCGATGAGGAGAGAATCGTTACCGTTGATGACGCGGATTCGGCGGCGACAGAGGGGGAGTCCGGCCAGCGCGATGAACAGTTCTACCGAGAGAATCAGCCCCCACACTACGGCGGCTAGCGCCTAAAGCAGGATGCAGGTCTGCAGCCACAGAGGTACCTAAAAGCCTGCGGTTTCGCTTCCGAGGAAGTGAAACCGCGGGCTCTGTGCTGTATATGCAGGGTAGGAACCTAGGCCTGGTGGCGACCGCCGCCGGTAGAACCGTGATCGGCGTCGGCAGCGCCGCGGGCGGAACCGTCAATGCCGGTACCCGGGATGTCCTTATCGGAGACATTCTGGGCCTCGAGCAGGTCGCGGATTTCCGCGAGCAATTCCTCGGAGGTTGGGGCAGGGGCCTCAGGGTCTACACCGTGGCGGCGCTTAGCGGCCTCGGTGAGCCTATTGAGTGGCATGACGATGAGGAAGTAAACCACCGCGGCGATGATGAGGAAGTTAATCGCTGCAGTGATTACTGCGCCGAAGTCAACAAACGTGTTCTTGTTGTCGGTGATCTGGAAGCCTAGGCCGTCCACCTCAGCAGAGCCAAGGGAATTGATGATCGGCTGGATGATGGAGTCAGTAACGGCGGTGACGATCGCGGTGAAGGCGGAGCCGATGATGACTGCGGTGGCAAGTTCGATGACGTTGCCGCGCATAATGAAGTCTTTAAAACCCTTGAGCATGGTGATATGCACGAACCTTTCTGGGAAAAACTAAGGGTTGGTATAAACCATGGACACCGCGAAACTTTAGTGCAGCTGTTAACCAACCACAACTGTTGTGGCTGAAAGGGTCTAGCGTTGCTGTGGGTGAGCGCGGTCACCCACGATAACTACAGTGAGTGGCTGGCTTAGCGACGCAGCGGCTACATCATTGGCGTGGTCATGGGGCAGCGCGAGCAAAACAGTAGAGGAAGAGGCCTCGCCTTCGGCGCTGGAGGTCGACACCACGCGCCCGCCGGTGGCGATAACGCGCGCGGTGGGCGTTGCGGGAGCCGACCCCTCTGCGGCTGGGGCGGATGCGGCGTCGACGGCGGTTACCACGTCCACGGTATCGCCATGGTGCAGGTGGGGGATGATGTCTGGCTCGGCGAGCTTCACCGGGATCATCCGCGCAGCCGCGGCGTCGGAGCCACCGACCAAGCTGGAGACGAGGTCTTCTCCTAGAAGGCGCGCATCGGTGACCACCTCACCCTTGCCGGCTGCGGCGGTAATAACGCGGCCGGTGAGTTCTTCTGGCTTTGCCGCTACTGCGGAATCGGGGATGGAGGAGGCAGGAAGGCGGGCCAAGTCGACGTCGGCAAGCGCCAGCTCCGCGCCCGCAGGCAGATCGCGGCTAAAGACGGGAACGCGCGGCAGCTCCTTGGCCGCAGATAAGGCCGAAGCCAGCGCGGCAATAAGAAGGGCCACCGCAATGGCGCGGCGCACTACAACGCCGCGGCGGTGGCCAGGAGTGCGAAGGGTGGAAATGAGGCGGGGCATACGCGAAGTGGACATACTTTTTTAGACTGCCCGAAACCGCGCATGGTTCCCGCACCCTAAAACTAGAAGCGTGTGATGCCCTCTGCGGTGACGACGGCATCAACCTTGCGGTCATGGTCCTCGGTAGGCAGCTCGTCTAGGAATTCGGAAGGGTAGACCATGGCGAAAACCGGCGGCTTGCCGTGGGGAAGCGGCTCTAGCGCGCGGTCATAGTAGCCACCGCCCTTGCCCATGCGGTTGCCCTTGGCATCTACCGCCATGGCGGGGGCGAGCACCAGATCGCACTCGGCCAGCACGCTGCTATCAAAGCTTGGGCCCTGAGGCTCATTCAAACCCAATGGGCTAGTGTGCATGGCTTCCTTGCCGCGGTATTCGGCAAAGGTCAACGTGCCATTCTCACCGGAAATCGGCAGGAGGACGCGGGAGACATGCTCCTTGAGCCACGGCACAAAGTCCGCACCACCGGGCTCAGAGCCCAAAGGCCAGTAGGCGGCCACCGTCATGGACTCGGTGAGCTCGGATTCGAGATGCTTGCGCACGGCGGCGGTAAAAGCATCGTGGTCCTCGGAGGAAAGTTCGCGGCGGGCTTGGACCAAGCGGGCGCGCAGCTCGTTTTTGGCGGTGATGGAAGAGGTCATGAATAAATCATAACCCCGCGGCGTAGCGGTGCACGGGAAAATAATGTGGCGTTGTACGCTATTGTGCATGGCTATAGAACGCGAAGATTCCGCCCGCGGAATCACCACGGTTGTAGTTCCAGCGGCAGGTATGGGCACCCGATTTTTGCCCGCCACCAAGACGGTTCCAAAGGAACTGCTGCCCGTTGTTGATACTCCCGGCATCGAACTCATCGCAGAGGAGGCGGCCTCTGTCGGCGCGCGCCGCCTTGCGGTGATTACCGCGCCCGATAAACAAGAAGTCATGCGCCATTTCGAGGCTTTCCCCGAGCTGGTAGAGACCCTTGAATCCCGCGGCAAGGACGAGCAGGTGGCCAAGGTCAAGCGCGCCAACCAGATCATTCACCCCGTCGCGGTGGAGCAGGAAAAGCCGCTGGGCTTGGGCCATGCGGTGGGCCTTGCTGAAGAGGTGCTTGGGGAAGACGAGGACTCCTTCGCCGTCATGCTCCCTGATGACATTGTCTTGCCCGCCACCGTCATGGCGGATATGGCGCGCGTGCGCGCGGCATTGGGCGGCAGCGTGCTGTGCGCCTTCGAGGTCCCGCGCGAGCAGACCTACAACTACGGCGTCTTCGACGTGGAAGATACCGATGCCCCTGGCGTGAAGAAGGTCGTGGGCATGGTGGAAAAGCCGGCAGTAGAGGAAGCCCCTTCTAACCTCGTGGCCACCGGCCGCTACCTTTTGGATCGCAAGATCTTTGATGCCCTGCGCCGCATTAAGCCGGGCAAGGGCGGCGAGCTGCAGCTTACTGACGCCATCGAGCTCCTCATTGAGGAAGGCGAGCCCGTCCACGTGGTAGTTCACCAAGGAAAGCGCCATGATTTGGGCAATCCCGGCGGCTATATCCCCGCCAACGTGGACTTTGGCCTGCGCGATGAAAAGTATGGTCCCACGCTGTATAAAGCGATTAAGAAAATCATGGCCGAGTATGAGGACGAGCACGGCCTAGCCTAGGGATTTTCCCAGTGGCCAAGGACGTGGAAGCGAAGAAAGGGCGGGCATAGACCTTATGCGTTCAGTTGATGACCAGTTGGCGCTGGTAACGGATGCGGCGACGACGCCGGAGCCGGTGCGCATCGGTATTTCCAACGCGCTGGGTTTGATGTGCGCCGAGCAGGTACAGGCTAACCAGCCATTACCAGGCTTCCCGCAAGCGGCCATCGATGGCTACGCGGTGCGCGCCGTGGATATTGGCGGCGAGCGGGGCTTGCGGGTGCGCCGCCACAAGGACCAAGAAGAACAGTCCGCAGAGAGCGAAGAGGATGCGGATTCCCCGCAGCCGGAGGTAGAGCGTTCCTTGCCCGTGGTGGGTGAGGTTCCGGCCGGCTCCAAGCAGCCGCTGCGCTTGCAACCTAAGCAAGCGGTGCGCGTATATACGGGTGCGCCTTTGCCCACGCTTGCCGACGCCGTCCTTCCCCTCGAGTGGACCGACCGCGGCCGCAAGCGCGTTACCGCCCACCGCCCGGTGCGCTCTGGTGATTTTGTGCGCCGGGTAGGCGACGATATCCAGCCTGGCGATGTCGCCGTATCCTCCGGCACCGTCTTGGGCCCAGCTCAGATTGGCCTTCTAGCCGCGGTAGGCCGCTCAAAGGTGCTGGTGTATCCGCGCCCGCGCATCACCATCATCTCCTTTGGCCGCGAGTTGGTTGACTTGGATCAAGAACCGGCACTGGGCCAGGTTTTTGACGTGAACTCTTATTCCTTGGCTGCCGCGGCCCGTGAAGCCGGGGCGGAGGTGCACCGCGTGGGCATTGCGGAGGGCGAGCCACGCCGCATCCGCGAAGCATTGGAAAAGCACATTGCCCGCAGCGAGGTGCTGGTCATCTCCGGCGCAGTAGGCGGCGCTGGAGCCGAGGCCATCCGCGAGATCCTCGACGATCTTGGTGATGTCGATACCTCCCGCGTGGCCATGCATCCCGGCTCCGTCCAAGGCTTTGGACTGGTGGGAGAGGAGCGCATTCCTACCTTCTTACTGCCGTCCAATCCGGTGTCCGCGCTAGTGGTCTTTGAGGTATATATCCGCCCGCTCATCCGCTTGGCGCTGGGCAAGCGCAATGCGCACCGCCGCGTGGTGCGTGCGCGCGCGTTGAACCACATCGATTCCCGCCCCGGCCGGCGCGGCTTCATCCGTGCTCGCCTGATGCGCGATGCCGAAACCGCGGATTACTTGGTGGAAGGCCTCGGCGGTGCCGCGGGTGCCCCGGCACACCTCTTGGCCGGCCTCTCCGAGGCCAACGCCATGATTCGCGTGCCGGAAGAGGTCACGGAAATCCGCCCAGGCGATGTGGTTGATGTGTTGTTTTTGACCCAGCGCAGCTAATGCTCGATCCTTTCGGCAACGCGGCGGATAGGTTCCGCCATCCTGCTACCGGCCCCACCGATGACATGCACCCGGGGTGGCCGGAATCTACTCCTATTGTCCAGCTTCCCTCCTCTTCTGTCTTTCCCTCGGGGGCGCGGATGCGCTTGCGCCCTCTGCTGCGTTCCGACGGCCATGAGTGGCGGCGTCAGCGCATCGACGATGAAAGCTTCCTCCGCCCGGTTGAGCCGACCCAAGCCGCACCGTGGGCGGCGGCGCATAGCCAGCAGGCGTGGTGGAATCACCTGATGTACCTGCGCACTGCCGCGCGTGAGGCGCTGGTAGTCCCGCTCGTCATCGAGGTGGAGGGGAAATTCGCCGGGCAGGTGACCCTGGGAAATATTCAGCATGGCAGCATTCGCGATTGCTGGATTGGCTACTGGGTCTATTCTGCGGTTCACGGCGCCGGGGTGGCTACGGCCGCGACCGCCTTGGGTGTGGACCATGCCTTTGGGCGGGTGGGTTTGCACCGCGTGACCGCCACCTATCTGGAGCACAACCCGGCCTCGGGTCGCGTCTTGGCCGCCAACGGATTCCGGCATGAGGGGTATTTGCGGCGCAATCTGCATATCGACGGCGCGTGGCAGGACCACCACTACGTGGCGTTGGTGAAAGAAGACTTTGCCTCTACGGCGGTGGAGCGCCTGCGCCAGGCTGGACGACTGGCGTGAAATAGCGTCCCAATTACTGGGAATCCGACCTCAATTTTCACATAAGTCACAACATTGTAATTTGTGTGAATTTGGGGTGCTACGGTGCGGTTTCACCGTTTAAGGTGGAGTAATCATCTGTATTCAAGGGGAAGGTCCTTTTCGTGTCGACAGCTGTGCCGATTATCGCGATCATCGTGGTGTGGCTCTTCGTGCTCGCACCGTGGCTATTGGGTAGGAATAACCGCCCAATGAGCCATACCGGTGAGGCCTTTGAAGATACCCGTGTCCTCTTTGAAGGAGATTCCGGCAAGGTCGCCGGCCGACGTCGTCCGCGCCTGCGCGCCGACGACGTCCACCGCCGTGACGATGAGGACGAGGCGGACTACGAAGTCGTCGAGGCTGCAGACGTTGCCGACAGTGAAACCGATACCGAGGCCACCAAGCCCTCGTCGCGCTCCGTAACTATTGCCGGTGCCGCACGCCGGGCCAAGTCCCAGCCCTTCGGTAGCGGTAGCCGTGCGTTTACTGCTGCATCTGCCTCCACCGCCGGTGAAGAATCCACGCAACAGGCAGAAACCATCGACGGCGAATTGGTGGAAGAAGCGATTGCAGATGAAAACGAGTCTGCAGTCGAGCCACAGGCAGCTGCGGTTCCTGCCTCCCAGCAGGCTGATGCGGACAAGGAAGCCAACACCGCAGAGGCGGACGACGTCGACGACGTGCTGCTGGAGGACGAGGACGACGCCGTGGACGAGTCCACTGAGGACAAAGCCTCCGATGTTGCTGCGTCCGAGGCTGAGGTATTTAGCGCCCCAGCTGTCTCTAGCGTGGCGAACGATGCCTATGCCTACGACGAAACCTTTACCTCGCCGGTAGACCTCATGTATCCGGGAGCCGTTGACAAGGCCGAGGTCAATGAGGATGACTCCGTAGATCCTGCCAGCGCGGACGAGGTAGACGAGGCCGAGGGATCCGAGGAGCTCGCGGCGGCCAAGGAAGCAGACGAAACCGGCATGGATACCGACCTGTCCGAGGACGAGGTTGAATTCGCCCAGCGTCGTTTGGGCCGCGGTGGCTGGGACCCGGTTGCGGAAAAGGAAAAGTCTGCAACGCGATACCAGCGACGTCAGCGCACCCTGCTGGGGCTTGCCGTGGCCGTGGTGCTCACGGTAGCCCTCGGAATCGTGGTCGGTGGTTGGACGTGGTGGTTGGCTGCCGTCGCCGGCGTGCTCACCGTGGCTTACTTGATCGCCCTTCGCTCTCAGGTACGCCAGGAACAGGCACTGATGCGCCGCCGTGTGCGCCACCTGCGCCGCGCCCGTTTGGGCGTGCGCAACGCCGAGGACGAAGAGCTAAAGATTCCGCGCAATCTGCGCCGCCCAGGCGCCGTGGTTGTGGAAATCGACGATGAGAGCCCGGACTTCGTGCACCTTCCGCTGAGCTTTAGCGATGGTGAGGACGGCGACTTTGACGGCCCGCACGCCGGGCCCGATGGTTATGGCCGTCGCGATGACCTAGCGGCCCGCCGCGCTGGATAAGCGCGCGTGGCGGACTAGCTAGCAGCGTCGTGAAGCTCGTCAGCGCCCGCTGTCTGCGAGTTCGCCAGCGCGTTGTATTCCTGCGCTAGGCCATAATTCGGCACGCCGCTCTCCAGCCACACCCCGGAGGTACCGCGGCGATGGGAGCCGATAAGGTGCGTATCAATCATGCCGATGGCCTCCATGAGGGCGAAACAGGTAACCGGTCCAACGAAGCGAAAACCCTTCTTCTTGAGTTCGCGGGACATGAGCTTGGACTCGTAGCTCTTTTTCGGAATATCTTCCATCACGGTGGGGTAGAGGTTCTCCGGAGGCTGGTAGGCCCAAATGAACTCCGCCAGCCCGCCTTCCTCGCGCAAAGCGATGGTCGCCTTTGCGTTATTAATTGCGGCGCGGATTTTGGTTTCGTTGCGGATAATAGAGGCGTCGCCAAGCAAACGCTCCACGTCCGCCTCATCGAATTGGGCGACCTTGTCCGGATCGAAGTTGCAAAAGGCCGCACGGAAGGCCTCGCGCTTCTTGAGCACCACTGCCCAGGACAGGCCGGACTGGAAAGACTCGAGACTCAAACGCTCGTAAAGTCCAGCTTCATCGAAAATGGGCAGGCCCCATTCGGTGTCGTAATACTCCTTTAACATCGGCGAGGACATCGCCCAAGGCGGGCGGCCCAGGCCATCATCGTCATAGACCAAGGTGGTGCGCTCTTCGGACTGCGTGGTTGGTTCGCTCATGGTGTGTTCTCCTTTTATCTTTTGTGCGTGGTTCCCATTGAAACAGCCCGCGCCGCTGTGTTCTTTTCCTTCCCCCGCCAAAGGGCGAATTTCCCAGGAGTATGGGTGTAGTCCATTGCCTTCGCATCGGGTGAGGGGTTCAGGGTAATCTGTTCAGCATGAATAGACCTGCCGTACGCGATGCCGCACTGCTTATTTTTCGAGCGGTCCTCGGATTAATCTTTATCGCACACGGCGTGGACAAGATGTTTATGACCGGCATGGATGAAACCGTGGGGCAATTTTCCGCCCTGGGGGTGCCGCAGCCACAGCTTTCCGGCTATATCGCCGCCATAGGAGAGATGGCCGGCGGTGCATTCCTCGTCGTTGGTCTGCTCACCACCTTTGTCGCCGGGGCACTCGCATTGCTCATGGGGTGTGCCCTGTATTTCGTGCATTTGGGGCACGGGTTATTTGCTGCCGATGGGGGAATCGAATACCCACTGGTATTGCTGGTATCCCTGCTGATGATCGTAATTTTTGGCTCCGGTAGAGCCAGCATGGACGGGGTGCTCAGCAATGTTGACGCATAGCCAGGTCCAAGCGGCCATCTCCGCACACATGGATGGAGAGCACTCCGATCTGTCCCAGGACGTCATTGATACTCATCTGGAAAGCTGCGCCGAATGCCGCGCTTTCCGCGACAAGGCGGCCGCGCTATCGCGTTCATTGAGCTTTGTGGAGCCTGCGGATTCCGGTATGGCGCCGCCCACGGACCTTTCCGATGTCATCTTGGCCGGCGTGGAGCCGGAATGGCGGCGTACCGCGAGCGCGCGCCAAGCCAACCTCACGGTTGCGCGCGCCGCCATGGTTCTTATGGGTGCCATCTTTGCGATCTGGGCAGTGGTGCTCATCGTGCACGCCTCCGGGCTCGTACCGTTGGGCGCGGAAGGAAAGGTTCTGGACCCCACCGCGGATCCGGAGCGAGCCAACCTGCTGATGGAGGGCGCGGCAGTGCGCTTTGGCATGGCCTGTGGTCTTTTCTTCAGCGCCTGGCGCCCCGCGGCGGTCACCGGATTGCTTCCGGTATCGGCCACGATGTTTGCCTTCCTCTTCGGCTTTGGCATGCGCGATATAGCGCTGGGTACCGTAACCATTGAGCAGGTGTATTTCCTTATCGCCACCGCGCTGGCGACCCTCAGCCTGGCGTGGGCCTGGGCGGCGGAAAAGGGCTACCTGGTGCGCGCGTGGTGGAAGTCCCTCAACGCACAGCCGCAATAAGCTTCGTTCAGTCGCGGTTAGGTCCAGCTCGGCAGCCACATCATGGAGTGGTACCAGGAATCTGGAATCTTGTAGCCGTACAAAATGGGGGAGAAGTAGAAGAACATCGCCACTACCATGGCTAGGTAGAACACGGCGGCGATGGTGCCCCAACGTACGGGGCCGCCGGCCAAGCTCTTCAGCCATCCCCACCGCACAGGCCTGCCATGCCCGATGAGCTGGCCTAAAGCTAACGCAATAAGCACGATGACAAAAGGAATGAAGGCCGTGGCGTAGAAGAAGTACATTTGGCGGTCAAAGGCCGCGAGCCAGGGTAAGAAGCCTGCCGCAAAGCCGACCAGGGGGATAAGGAAGGCGCGGTTGCGGCGAATAATGAGCGACCACAGGCCCCACAGCACGGCCGGGATGACTAGCCACCAGATGGCCGGGGTGCCAAAGAGGTAGAGCATCTTGCGGCATTCGCTACTGCCATCGCCGCACTGCAGGTCGGTGGAGGAGTAGTACAGGATCGGGCGGGCGGCAACGAGCCAGGCCCAGGGCTTGGAATCCCACGGGTGATGATGGCCGCCGGAAGAGGTCAGGCTGGCATGGAATTCCAAGACAGAGGAGTGGTAGTAAAACCAGCCGGCCAAAGAATCGGGCAAGTTCATTAGCCACGATCCATCCTCGATGGTGCCATCCACCTTGGCATGGCGGTACACGGCGGTTTCGGAGGCAAACCAAGCCCGCCAGGTCCAGGCGTAGAGCAGTACCGGCACGAGCACAAGGGAGGCCAGGGCAGCAGGGGTATCGCGCACCAGGGTGCCGAGGATATAGCGGCGTACCCCATAGCGCTTGCGCAAGGCAAGGTCGCTAAAGACGGACATCAGGCCAAAGAACATGATGAAGTACAGGCCGGACCACTTGACGCCCAGGGAAAGTCCCAGGCAGACACCTGCAAGGAGGCGCCACCAGCGGAATCCAAAGCGCGGTCCGAAGGCGGAAGAGCCCATCCGGTCCTTCACAAACGCGTTGTGGAGGCGCTCGCGCATCTGATTATGATCGCGGGCGAGCGCCCAGGCGGCGGCTACCACGAAGAAGACTTGGAAGATATCCAGCATGCCGAACTTGGAGGAGACCAAGAGCACGCCATCAAATACGGCGATGAGGCCAGCTAGGGTTGCTACCTGCCAGGATGAAGAGACCCGGCGGGCCAGGGACATCGTCAAGAGCACGGTGGCTGCTCCGAAAAGCGCCGTCATAAAACGCCAGCCCAGAGGGGAATAACCAAAGACCCATTCGGCAAGTGCCACGATCTGCTTGCCCAGCGGTGGGTGTACCACCAGCCCATAGCCGGGGTTGGTTTCAATACCGCCGATAAAAAGGTTATCCCAGCTTCGCACCATGTCCCAGGCTTGGGGAACGTAGTGCTTTTCATCAAAGACGGGCGTGCCCTTGGAAACGGGCGCGGTAAGGCCGACAAAGCGGGTAATGAGTGCAAGGACGCCGACGACGCTAGTGCTTATCCAGTCAGCCTTGCCCCACTGATAGGCGCGGGGTGCTGGCGGAGCCACGGTGTCGTGCGTGGTGCGCGATGGGGCAGCGGTAGCAATAGTCACTTGGTTGAGTCTAGGCGACAACGTAGCGCAACCGCGCATTAGAGAGTATGGAATGCTAGAGGCATGTCTGTTTTAGGTCTGGATCCACTACCGCGCGGGGTAATCCTCGCCGCCACTCCGCTGGGAAACGTAGGAGATGCCTCCGCGCGTTTAATGCATGCCTTGCAGTATGCGGACGTCATCGCGGCCGAAGATACGCGGCGCGTGCGCAATCTGGCCCAGGCCTTAGGGATCGAGATTTCCGGGCGGGTGGTGTCCAATTTTGACCACAATGAAAAGGACCGGGCCCAGCAGCTTATCGATGCCGCCGCGTCAGGCACCGTCCTCGTCGTCACCGATGCCGGAATGCCGATTATTTCTGATCCGGGCCTGTCCCTTGTGTCCGCGGCGGCCGAGCGCGATATTCCCGTGACCTGTTTTCCCGGCCCCTCCGCAGTGCCGACGGCCCTGGCGCTTTCGGGCCTGGGCGTGGGGCACTTTCTTTTCGACGCCTTTCCTCCTCGCAAGCCCGGTCCCCGCAAGGCGTGGCTGGAGTCACTGCGCAACGAAAAGCGAGCCATCGTCTTCTTCGAATCTCCTCATCGCGTCGCCGAAACCCTGGCCGAGGCAGCGGAAATTCTCGGCGCCGACCGCCCGGCCGCGGTGTGCCGGGAGCTGACCAAGACCTATGAGGAAATCCGCCGCGGCAATTTGGGTGAGCTTGCCGAGTGGGCAGTAGACGGTGCTCGGGGAGAGATCACCGTGGTGATCGAGGGCGGTACAGCCGCTGCCGCTACCGCCGCAGACTTGGTGCCCCAGGCGCTCGAGCTAGCGGAGGCGGGGATGCGGCTGAAGGACGCGTGCAAGCAGGTAGCCAAAGGTACTGAGGTTTCCAACCGCGAGCTTTACGACGCCGCCTTGGACGCCCGCAAGGCCTAGCCTCACCGATGGTTTCGATTACGTCACACCCCGCATCGTTCCTAGACGGTTTCACTAACGGGGTCTTTGTAATTGAATTGTTATAGTGTTCGGGCGTGTGGGCGGCTTAAAGCGGTATTTACATGGGGAAATGAAGCGTAAAAACCTTTCAAATTATCGTGGAAAATCCCTGGGAAACGGCGTTGAGCAGCGAGGTTTCTCTGTGCTTCGTTTGATAATTGAGTAGTTCCGCACCACTGTATAGCTCATGACAAACTCGGAAAATATGGGCACAGGCGTGCCAGAAGAAGGAAAGGAACCGGTCGGCGCACAGGCGCAGCCGGCTTCTGCTTCTTCGAGCGGGCAGCCTATTGAGAATTATCAGACTGTAGACGAACAGCTGGACGCACAATCTGCCACCGGCCAGCTTCAGGATATGATTCACTCCGATGGTTTCCACCCGGAGCGCTATGACGATCCTGAGGTGGAAATCGCGGCCGATCGTGACAATATGCCAATCGATTGGTCCATCGTCGGCATTGCCGGCGTGCTGATTGCCGCGATCGTTGTGTGGGGCCTGGCTGCCCCGGATAACTTTGCCAACTTCTCCTCTTCGGCCCTGACCTGGGTCGTGGACAACTTCGGTTGGGCCTATATCCTCTTCGGCACCGTCTTCGTGGTGTTCGTTGTCTTTATTGCCGCCTCCAAGTTCGGCTCCATCAAGTTGGGCCACATTAATGAGGAGCCGGAATTTTCCACGCCATCGTGGATTGCCATGATGTTCGCCGCCGGTATGGGCATTGGCCTGATGTTCTACGGCGCTTCCGAGCCGCTGGCTAACTACCGTGACGGCACCCCAGGCCAGGGCACTGGCAACGTGGGTTCGTCCATGGCCTATGCCATGTTCCACTGGACGCTGCATCCCTGGGCGGTCTACGCCATCGTTGGCTTGGCCATCGCGTACTCCACCTTCCGCATTGGCCGCAAGCAGCTATTAAGCCAGGCCTTCGTGCCGCTTATCGGCGAGCGTAACGCCAACGGTGCGGTGGGCAAGTTCATCGATGTCCTGTCCATCTTCGCCACCGTCTTCGGTACCGCCTGCTCCCTGGGCCTGGGCGCCCTGCAGATTCAGGCCGGCTTGAAGGCATCCGGAATCATCGATAACCCCACCAATTCCGTGGTTATTGGCATCGTTCTGGTCCTTACCCTCGCATTCCTCCTGTCTGCGATGTCCGGCGTGGGCAAGGGCATTCAGTACATTTCCAATGCGAATATGGTCCTCGCCGCAGTGCTGGCCATCTTCGTGTTCATCTTGGGTCCGACCGTTACCATCCTGAACCAGATTCCTGGCTCCATCGGTAACTACCTTAACTACTTCACCGAGATGATCGGCCGCACGGCCGAGTCCGAAAACGGCGCCGCCGGTGAGTGGCTGTCTGGCTACACCATCTTCTACTGGGCATGGTGGGTTTCTTGGTCCCCATTCGTGGGCATGTTCTTGGCACGCATCTCCCGTGGCCGTTCCGTCCGCGAGTTCTGCCTGGGTGTCCTGCTTATTCCAGCCGGCGTATCCACCCTGTGGTTCGCTATCTTCGGCGGCACCGCTATCCACATGGAGCAAAACGGCGAATCCATTACCGGCGAGTCTGCTGAGGAAGAGCTGTTCAACCTCCTGCAGTCCATGCCGGGCGGCTTCGTTGCCGGTATTGTTGCAGCGGTCCTTCTGGCTACCTTCTTCGTCACCTCTGCGGACTCCGCATCCACGGTGATGGGCTCCATGTCTCAAAACGGTGCTTCTACCGCTAAGCCGTGGCTATCCGCGGCATGGGGCGCACTGACTGCCTTGGTAGGCCTGACCCTGCTTCTGGCTAATGAGGACGCACTGTCTAACCTGCAGAACGTCACCATCGTTGCTGCACTGCCATTCTTGTTCATTGTCGTTGGCCTGATGTTCGCCATCTACAAGGCGCTGAGCGAGGATGTCATTTACCTCGAGTACCGCGAGGCACAGCAGTTCCAGCGCAAGATGGCCCGCGAGCGCCGCTTGCACCGTGAGTACCAGCGCACGCAGGTACTTAAGAAGCGCCGCAACGAGCGCCTCAAGCACCCAATGAAGCGCAAGTAATTCGCACCCTTTGCGGTTGCTTTCATAGCGCCCATCGTTTCCTCAGCAATGGGGAAGCGGTGGGCGCTTTGTTCTGAAAAAGCGGTTCACCTGCGAAGTAAATGTCTGCCCTGATCGTGTGGACAAGAGCCGGCTTCGATACAGTAGAACCCATGACTGAGTCTGTAGTAGTAAATGTTGCCTGGCCCTATGCCAACGGCCCGCGCCACATCGGCCATGTGGCCGGCTTTGGTGTTCCTTCTGACGTCTTTGCACGTTTCCAGCGAATGCGTGGCCGCAACGTACTCATGGTCTCCGGTACGGACGAGCACGGCACTCCGCTATTGGTTCAAGCGGACAAAGAAGGCGTATCCGTTCGCGAGCTCGCAGACCGCTACAACCGCCAGATCGTCACTGACCTAGCCAACCTCGGCCTGTCCTACGATCTCTTTACTCGTACCACCACCCGTAACCACTACTCCGTGGTACAGGAACTCTTCAAGGGTCTGTATGCCAATGGCTACATGCTCAAAGAGACCACCCAGGGCGCTATTTCGCCGTCTACCGGACGCACCCTGCCGGACCGCTATATTGAGGGCACCTGCCCCATCTGCGGTGCGGATGGGGCCCGCGGTGACCAGTGTGATGAGTGTGGCAACCAGCTCGACCCGGTGGACCTGATTAACCCGGTCTCCAAGATCAACGGCGAGACCCCGAAGTTCATTGAAACTGAGCACTTCCTGCTGGATCTGCCCGCCATCAAGGAGGAGCTGCAAAAGTGGCTTTCCACCCGTGAGGACTGGCGCCCAAACGTCCTGAAGTTCTCCCTGAACTTGCTAGAGGATATGCGCCCGCGCACCATGACGCGCGATATTGACTGGGGCATTCCCATCCCCGTTGAGGGCTGGCAGGACAATAACGCCAAGAAACTCTACGTGTGGTTCGATGCGGTCATCGGTTACCTGTCTTCCTCTATCGAGTGGGCATACCGCACTGGTCAGCCTGAAGCCTGGAAGGACTTCTGGCAGAACCCGGAGGCCCGCCACTATTACTTCCAAGGCAAGGACAACATCACCTTCCACTCCCAGATCTGGCCGGCCGAGCTTTTGGGCTATGCCGGCAAGGGCAACAAGGGCGGTGAGCTTCACCAGTACGGCGAGCTGAATTTGCCTACGGAAATTGTCTCCTCTGAGTACTTGACCATGTCTGGTTCTAAGTTCTCCTCCTCCAAGGGCGTTGTCATCTATGTCAAGGATTTCTTGGCGGAGTTTGGCCCAGATGCCCTGCGCTACTTCATCGCCGTGGCCGGTCCGGAAAACAACGACACGGACTTCACCTGGGATGAATTTGTCCGCCGCATCAATAATGAACTCGCCAATGGCTGGGGCAACTTGGTCAACCGCACCGTTTCTATGGCGTTTAAGAACTTCGGTGAGGTTCCGGCACCAGCAGCGCTGGAAGAAAAGGATAAGGAAATCCTGCAGCTGGCGGAAGAGACCTTCGAGACCGCCGGTTCTTTGCTGGAACAGTCCAAGTTCAAGCAGGCGATTACCGCCATCATGCACGTCGTCGGCGAAGCCAACGCTTATATCGCAGACCAAGAGCCATGGAAGTTGGCCAAGGATGAGACCCAGCGCGAGCGTCTAGCCACCGTGCTGTGGACTGCTCTTCAGGTGGTCTCTGACTGCAATGTCATGCTCACGCCGTACCTGCCGTTTACCGCACAGAAGGTTCATGAAACCTTGGGCCGCGAGGGCGTGTGGGCGGCCCAGCCAGAGGTCCATGATGTCAAGGACGATATCCCGGTAGAGCTCGTCGGTGCTGGCTTGCCGCCAGAGGGCCACGAGTATCCGGTCATCATGGGTGACTACACCCAGCAGCAGGCAAAGTGGGAGCGCATTCAGGTAGAGCCGGGCACCGCCTTGGCCAAGCCGAAGCCGCTCATCTCTAAGCTCGACCCGGAGCTGGGCGAGACTGGCCCGGAGTGGGCGCCTGTTACTAAGTAATAGCACCTAAAACGGCCGCGTTATTGCTCTTTTCCAACAAAGAAGAGGGCGTAACGCGGCCGTTTCTATATTCCGGTGTGGAAGGAAGGAGTTCGAAATACCCGAATCCTTGCCCGGAAGGGTGGTTTAGCGCTCGAAATCGCGCTGGAGGTGTACCAAGCCGAGGCGGACGCCATCCTTGGTATGGATATTCGGCATGCGGCCGGTCTCGGTAAAGCCGAACTTCTTGTGTAGGGCGATGGAACCCTCGTTGGTATCGACGATATAGGTAATAATCGTCTGTACGTAGGTGTCGTCGGCGGCGACGTCCATGAGGGCGTCGAGAAGCTCGGAGCCCACGCCCTTGCCCTGAGCGGAGGGGGCAATGTAGACGGAGTCTTCCACGGTGCCGTAATAGATGGCGGGGGTTACGAACTGGAAGTAGGCCGCCCAGCCAATGACCTCATCATCGTCCACGGCTACAAAGACCGGGGAGCCGGCCTTAAACATTTCCTTGAGCCACTCTTCGCGGTCAGAGACATCTTCTTGCCACGTGACCAGGTTAGCGGCGGGTTTCGCTGCGGAGCCGGCGTTGTAGATGACGGTGAGCGCGGGGGCGTCGGCAAGCTCAGCAGGACGGATATGCATAGAAATTCCTTTACACCAGAAGTTGTAGGTGGGTGAGGCTCAACCAGTGATCGAACTTGTAGCAAACCTCTTTAAGAGTACCCACGTTTTCAAACCCGAACTTTTCATGCAACTTTAGCGATGCAACATTGGTGGAAACGATGAGCGCGAGCAGGGAATGGACCTTATCATCGGCGCGGGCCGCATCCACCAAGGCGCCAAGCAACGTGGTGCCTACGCCCTGGCCCTGAGCGGCGGGGGAGAGATAGATGGTGGTCTCATAACAGCCCGTCCACACCTGCGGATCGCGGTAAGGATGGTAGAGCGCCCACCCCAGGTAGGCACCAGAATCGGACTCCGCGATGAGGCACGGGCAGCCCTCTTCCCAGATGTGGCACAGGTAGTCCTCGCGCTCTGCGATGCTGGCCGGGGTAGTGCGGAAGATAACGTCGGTGTGCTCGATGGCCCAGTTGAGGGTCTCGGTCATGGCGGGCACATCCGCAAAGCCAGCGGGTCTGATCAACATGGCAGCCAATATTACAATTGCCTACATGGCTAAAAAGAAGCGACGTCCCACTCCCGTTCCGGCACCAGGCCTAAGCGGCCTCATCGATGCGCACACGCACCTGTTTTCCCACAAGGACACCGATGAGGTGCTGGTCAATCGCGCGCGCACCGCCGGTATTAGCCGTATGGTGACGGTGGGCGATGACCGCCGTGAATCGGCCGCGGCGCTGGCTACTGCACATTCCTTTCCGGATGTCTATGCCGCCTGCGCCATTCACCCGGTGTGCGCCAATGAGTTGGATGCGCCAACCAAGGTGGCGCTGGAGGAGATGGTGGTGGATCCGCGCTGCGTAGCGGTGGGAGAGACTGGCCTCGATGCCTACTGGGTGCAGCACGAGCCGGAGACCACCGCGACTATGGCCCAGCAGGAGGAATCCCTGCGCTGGCATATTGACCTTGCGGTACGCCATGGCAAGACTTTGATGATCCACAACCGCGAGGCGGATGCGGACTTAATGCGCATTCTTGCCGACGCCCCCTCACCCGACACCGTCATGCTGCACTGCTTTTCCTCGCCGCTGAAGGTGGCCGAGGAAGCCTTGGAGCGCGGCTACGTATTGTCCTTTGCTGGCAACGTCACCTTCAAGCGCAACGCCGAGCTGCGGCAGGCGGCGGCGAAGGCACCGGCTGGTCAGCTTCTGGTGGAAACCGATGCGCCATATATGACGCCAGAGCCCTACCGGGGCCAGCGCAATGAACCGGCTCTTATCGGGCACACATATGAATGCATCGCTCGCGTGCGCCACCAGACGGTGCAGGCGCTAGCCGCGGAGGTAAACGACACTTTTGATCACGTTTACGGCCTGGGCTAACGCCTAGGTGACGGTTTTCACAAAAATAAAACCCGCAGGTCAACGGTGGCGGGGGTGTTTGGTGTGGCGATTGTGCGCCCAGTGAGGCGTGTGGTGGATTAGTCCTCGACTTTGTGGTGCTGTTATCGTATCGTTATTAATCGTTCGTTTAGGTTTTAGGGTCCTGCAGCGCCACCCTCGGTGCGGCAGCAGCGGATCTCAGTAGAGCAAACGCCTGCGTGGACAACTCTGCTGGCCTAAACTCTTGTAATTGTTGAAACCTGCACAACCGGAGATTTATTCAGCATGTCACCTCATCAGATCAAGCGCCTCAATAACTCCCGCTCGCTGCCACTGCGCCTGGCAACGGGTGGCGTATTGGGCACCCTGGCCGTCGGCGGCGTGGTAGCCGTTGCGGCACAAAAGGACGTCACCGTGGACATCAACGGTGACAAGGTGGAGTTGGCTACCTTTGCCAAGGATGTCGACGGCGCGCTGGAGGCAGCCGGCGTGCAGGTGAGCGAGGAGGACATCGTCTCACCAGCCCCGTCCGAATCCGTGGGCGACGGCGATGAGATTTCCGTGCGCACCGCCAAGCCAGTAGCCGTGACCATCGATGGTGTGCAGCAGCAGCTGTCCACCACCAACCTGACCGTATCTGACCTGCTGGGTAACCTCGACGGCGTAGTCAAGGGTGCTTCTGTGAAGTCCGGTGATGCTGACGTGGACGAGGACGCCCAGCTGGAAGAGGGCATGGACCTTGAGGTTGTGTCCCCGAAGATCGTCAAGATTAATGATGGCGGCAAGGTAACCTACACCAAGATTGCCGCTAAGACCGTTGAGGACGTCCTCAAGGCTCGCAATATCGACGTTGATGACGATGACCGCGTCTTCCCGTCCAAGGACACCAAGGTTACCGAGGGCATGTCCATCAAGGTGGACCAGGTGTCCACCACTACCTATGACTCGGAAGAAGAGTTTGACGCTGAGCCCAACTTTGTCGATGACCCGGAGCTGGAAGAGGGTACCGAAGAGGTCCGCGAGGAAGGCGTTAAGGGCAAGCGCGTTATTACCCACAAGCTGGTAATGAAGGACGGCGCTAAGGAATCCAATGACGTCATCAAGGAAAAGGTGACCGTCGAGCCTAAGGCTGCCACCATTGCCCGCGGCACCAAGAAGGCCGAGGAAGAAAAGCCGGAGGAGGGCGGCAACTCCGGTGCTGCTGCCCCAGCGGTAGCCGATGGCTCCGTCTGGGATTCCATCGCGCAGTGCGAGGCCACCGGTAACTGGGCTATTAATACCGGCAACGGCTTCTCCGGTGGTCTGCAGTTCACCCCATCCACCTGGGCCGCGTTCGGTGGCACCGAGTACGCACCGGAGGCATGGCAGGCTTCCCGCGAGCAGCAGATTGCCGTGGCAGAAAAGGTGCAGGCAGCGCAGGGTTGGGGCGCATGGCCGGCATGTACTTCCAAGCTGGGCCTGCGCTAAACCGCAGCGCTTCTTGGCCGCACACCCACTGTGGTGTGCGGCTTTTTTGTCTCTTCTACTAAGTTAGAAGGCATGACTGATTCCACCGGCGCCGCGCTTTTGGGTCCCGTAGAGATCCGCGCCCTCGCGGAGAAGCTCGACATCGTGCCCACCAAGAAGCTGGGGCAGAACTTTCTGCATGACCCGAATACCATCCGGCGCATCGTCGCCGCGGCGGAGTTGGATCCCACAGATCGCGTCCTCGAGGTAGGCCCCGGACTGGGATCGCTGACCCTTGGCCTCGTAGAGGCTGTGGGGGACGTGACCGCGGTAGAGATCGATTCCCGCCTGGCAGCGCAGCTGCCCGATACCGTGGCCGAGCGCGCCCCTGAGTATGCGCAGCGCCTGCGTGTAGTGGAAAAGGACGCGTTGCGCGTGACGGATTCTGACGTCACGGAGCCGACTGCCCTCGTGGCCAACCTGCCGTATAACGTCGCTGTGCCGGTTCTACTGCATTTGTTGGAGACCTTCCCCTCCATCCGCCGCGTGCTGGTGATGGTCCAGCTGGAGGTGGCGGACCGTCTCGCCGCCCAGCCCGGCAGCAAGGTTTATGGCGTGCCCTCGGTCAAGGCGGGCTTCTATGGCAAGGTCTCCAAGGCCGGCACGATTGGCAAGAACGTCTTTTGGCCCGCGCCCAATATTGAATCCGGGCTGGTGCGCATAGACGTCTTTGCGGACGCCCCCTGGCCGGTCACCGATGAGTCGCGGGCTAAGGTCTGGCCGGTTATCGACGCCGCCTTTGCCCAACGCCGCAAGACCCTGCGCGCGGCATTGTCCGGCCATTTTGGTTCGGGTGCCGCCGCCGAGGAAGCCCTGCGAGCGGCGGATATCGATCCGAAGCAGCGCGGCGAAAAGCTCGCCGTGGAGGACTTCGTACGATTGGCGGGAATCTAAATGAGTGCACCGCTAGATAACGAACCGTTCGTCTATACCGCGCGCGCTCACTCCAAGGTCAATATTCACCTCGGTGTGGAGGAGCCGCGCGAGGATGGGTTCCATGAGCTTGCCAGTGTCTTTCAGTCTTTGGAGCTGCATGACACCGTGGCGCTCACGGACTTGGGTAATCCCGAGGTGGATAAGCCGCGCATTCAAGGCTTAAAGGTTACGGGCCCTCATGCACAGGGTGTGCCAGAGGACTATACAAACTTGGCGTGGACCGCGGTTAACCGCATCATGCAGTACCTATACACCACCCATGGGCCGAAGGCGCTGCCGGAGGTAGCGCTGGAAATCCACAAAGCCATCCCTACCGCCGGCGGCATGGCGGGCGGCTCTGCTGATGCGGCAGCCGCGCTGCGCTTAGCCGAACGCTGCTATGGCGGCTACTACAACATCGACTCGGTGGGTGAGCCGATTCTGGACGCGCTAGGCGCGGCGCTGGGGTCTGATGTTCCCTTTACTCTGTTGGGTGGCACCGCGCTCGGTACGGGGCGCGGCGAGCAGCTTACCCCGATGATGGCGCGCGGTACCTACCATTGGGCGCTTATTGCCTCGGACCGCGGGCTATCTACCCCGCAGGTCTTTCACAAGCTGGATGAAATGCGAGAAAAGGGTCGCGGCGGCGAGCCGCACATGGATACCGCGGCGGTATCGCAGGCACTGATCTCGGGCGACCCGCACCGGGTGGCAGAGCACTTGCACAATGACCTGCAGCCGGCGGCGCTTTCCCTGCGCCCGGACCTGCGCAAGACGCTGGAGGCGGGTGTGGCCGCCGGAGCCCTCGCGGGCATCGTCTCCGGCAGTGGTCCGACCTGTGCCTTCCTCTGCGCCGGGGCAGAGGAGGCTAGGGAAGTGGTCTCCCAGGTGACGGTGGAAATTTCCGGAACCAAAGGTGTGGCTACCCATGGACCCGCTAGCGGTGCTGTGGCGCTGTAGCTAGAGCACCGTCATCTCGGTGGGCTCGATGTCGAGGTCAAAGCGGTTGACTTCCTTTTCTTGGAGGAGGTCGATGACCACGAGCTGCTTCTTTTGGGCGTCGGTAATAAAGGCGTAGCCATCGGCAGCTTGCAGGATTGGCCCCGGCTGCTGCCATTCCTTATTTTCCTTCCACTTGGAGATGGCATCGATCTGCGAGGTGATTTCCCCGGATTCGGGGTCGATGATGTTGAGTTTGCCGTCGGTAGTGAGCACCAGTGCCTCGCCTAGCGGGCCGCGGGCCAGGGAACGGAACCAATAGGAAGCATCGAGGTCAACCTTCTTCGCGGAAAAGTCCTTGGTATTCACCAGGGTTACGGAGGTGGGGCGTTCGAGCTCTGCAACCTTGTCGATCTTATTCTCGGCCAAGATGACATCGGATTCCTCCGAACCGGCAGCATTGCCCGAGCGCTGGTAGCCGCCTGCACCGGCATAGGCGGAGGCATCTACCTTGTGGAACTTGGTGCCGTCGAAGACTACAGGGCCGTCCTCGCAGCCGAAGAAGATATTGCCGTTACCAGCGGCGGCCTCGCCGTGTACGCCAGGGCACTCGGTGGTTTCAGTAAGGACCTTGCCCTCCTTGTCCAGGTGCTGGATGGTGTGGCGCTCGTCCTCGGTTCCCTTGGTGATAACTACCGAGCCATCCTTCAGCGGTACGGCCACGCCGTGGTGTGCAGCCCCCGTCTCTACGGTATTGACCGGCTGGGCATCGTCTTTGCCCATGTCTTCGGTCTTGTAAATTTTCGCTACGCCATCGCCATCAGAAAACAGTGCGGTAAAGCCGTCGTGGTGGACCACATGGCCGGCGTGCGGGGCCTTGATAGGGGCGTCGCCAAGCGAAGGCTCAGCGGTGTAGTAGTGGTTGTGATCGCCGTGGCCCTTGGTGATGCGCCCGGTGTCGTAGGTAAGGAAGCTATCGCCTTTGGTGACCACGACGTGGCGGTCATCGCCGGCATCGCTCAAGCGCAGGAAGGCATTCATTTTGTCCTCGCCGATTACCTTGCCGGTCTTGGCGTCATAAGTACGCAGTCCGTCCGCGTGGGAAATGACAATGCGGGTGGGCAGCTGGGCTACCTCGGTCTCGCCCTCCTCGGCTTCGAAACCTTCGTGCGAGTGCCCGGCGTGGTCATGGCCGTGCTCATGCTCATGCTCATGGGCGTGCTCGTGAGCGTGGTCCTCCTCGCTGTGCGCGTGGTCGTGGGAGTGCAGGGAATCCTTTTCCTCTTCGGTGGGGGCGGAACAGGAGGCAATGGCTACTGCCGCGGCAGAGAGCACCGCGCAGAGGGAAAGTGTGTAATGCTTCATACATAGGCACACTATTGGACGTGAAAATCAATAGCAATAGTTTGGAGAAATGCGGGGGTATGTGCAGGGAGGTATTAAGATGGACACTCGTTATGGCAAACCTGATTAACCTCGAGCAAGTCAGCAAAACTTATGGATTAAAAACCCTCCTAGACGGGGTATCCCTAGGTGTGCAAAGCGGCGATCGCATCGGCATCGTCGGCGTTAATGGCGGTGGCAAAACCACCCTGCTGGAGGTGCTCACCGGCATCGAGCCACCCGACGCCGGCCGTGTATCCCATACCTCTGATTTGCGCATGGCTGTGGTTACGCAGCGCTTTGACCTGCCCGATGAGCTGACCATCGCGCAAGTGATCATCGAGCCGCTGGAATTGGAGACCTATGAGTGGGCCTCCAATGCCAAGGTGCGCGATGTTTTGGGCGGACTGGGCATCGTAGATCTTGGGCTCGATACTCCGGTGGGTTCGCTCTCCGGTGGCGAGCGCCGCCGCGTGAACCTGGCCGCCGCGCTGGTGCAAGATTTGGACCTCGTGGTGCTCGATGAGCCAACCAACCACCTCGACGTGGAAGGCGTGCAATGGCTCGCGGACCACCTGCTCAAGCGCAACCTGGCCGTGGTCGTGGTTACTCACGATCGCTGGTTCCTCGATACCGTGGCCACGTGGACCTGGGAGGTGCACGATGGCGTGGTCGATACCTACGAGGGCGGCTACAACGATTGGACCTTTGCCCGCGCCGAGCGTGCCCGCCAGGCCGATGCCATGGAGCAGCGCCGCAAGAACCTCGCCCGCAAGGAACTGGCCTGGCTGCGCCGCGGCGCACCGGCGCGTACCTCCAAGCCGCGCTACCGCATCGAGGCCGCCGAGGCGCTGATTTCTGACGTCCCGGAGCCGCGCAATAAGGTCGAGCTCATGGCCTTTTCTAAGCAGCGCCAAGGCCGCGTGGTCATCGAGCTAGAGGATGCCACCGTGCAGTCCCCGGACGGTCGCACCTTGGTGGATCACTTCACTTGGCGCCTAGCCCCCGGCGAGCGCATCGGTTTGGTGGGCGTTAATGGCTCCGGCAAGACCACCCTGCTGCGCACCCTGGCCGGCGAGTACGAGCTGGCGGCCGGCAAACGCATCGAGGGCCAAACCGTGCGCCTCGGTTGGTTGCGCCAGGAACTCGATGACCTAGACCCGCAGCGCCGGCTTATCGACGCCGTCGAGGACGTCGCCACCTACGTTCAGCTCGGCAAAAAGGAGCTTTCCGCCTCCCAGCTGGCCGAGCGCCTGGGATTTTCCGCCAAGCGTCAGCGCACCCCGGTAGGAGATCTTTCCGGCGGCGAGCGCCGCCGCTTGCAGCTCACCCGCGTACTGATGGCCGAGCCCAATGTGTTGCTGCTGGACGAGCCCACCAATGACCTCGACATCGACACCCTGCAGGAGCTGGAGTCCCTCCTGGACTCTTGGCCGGGCACCCTGGTGGTCATTTCCCACGATCGCTACCTCATTGAGCGAATCGCGGATAACACTTACGCGCTCTTTGGCGATGGCAAGCTCACCAACCTTCCCGGCGGCATCGACGAGTACCTGCGCAAGCGTGCCGCACTTGAGGCCCAGCAGAGCTCCGGCGTGCTCAACCTGGGAGAAAAGAAGGCAGATAGCGCTGCACCGAAGCCAGAAAAGAAGCTCTCGTCCCAGCAAGAGCGCGAAATCACCAAGAGGATGAACGCGCTCGAGCGCAAGATGCAGAAGCTGGAAAAGTCAGCCGCGCAGATCAATGAGAAGATGGCCACCGCCGCGGAAAAGGTTGATACCCAGGCCTTGACCGAATTGGATGGAGAACTAAAGGAAAACCGCAGCGCCTACGAGGAATTGGAGATGGAATGGCTGGAGTTGGGGGAGAAGCTCGAAGGGTAGAAGCCCGCATCGCCGATATTGTCAGCCACCTCGACCTGTGGGGCATTATCGGCGCCGCAGCGCTTTTTACCCTGGGGCTTACCCCATCTATCCTGCCGCGCGATTGGCTCTACCAAGGGCTCGTTTCCGGCATTGCCGCAGGGGTCGGCTATACGCTGGGCATCGCCCTCAAGCTCGTGTGGTACCGGCTCGTGGTGCGCTATGTGGCGCCTCGGCATGCCTGGCTTGATGCCACCACGTGGCCAGCTCGGCGCTACCGCCTAGCCTCCCGCATCGCCACCGGCGCTTTTGTGGTGTGGATGATAGGTTTTGCGATCTTCGCCGTGCGGTGGCAACGCCAACTCGCAGATGCCCTGTCCGCGCCAGCACCCACCATTGCCAGCTATGTGCTGGTGGTTCCGTTGGCGCTTGCGGTATTTACCGCCTTCCTTTTCATTTTGCGCCTGCTGCGCTTTTGCGTGCGCTGGCTTACCAGCCACTTTCCCCAACGCTTCCGCGCCGCCTACCGCGTTGTGGGTGCGGTACTCATCGTGGCCTTGGTGGGCACGTATACCGTGGAAAACCTCATCCCCGGCGCCATTGTGGGCGTGGGCGAGAGGATCTTTACCGCCCAAAACGCCGAACCCGATCCCGCAACGCAGCGTCCCACGTCTGCTGAGCGCAGTGGCTCCCCAGACTCCCGCGTGGACTGGAATGGGGTGGGACTGCAAGGCTCGCGTTTCCTCTCCTCCGGTGCGCACCGCGCGGAATTGGAAGAGGTTACCGGAAAGCCCGCTAAAGAACCCATTCGCGCCTATGCCGGCCTGGGCAATCGCGCCTCCAACGAGGAGCGAGCGCAGCTGCTTATCGACGAACTCGAGCGCACCCACGCCCAAGACCGCAAGGCCCTGCTTCTCATTATGACCACCGGAACGGGATGGGTGTCGTCCTATTCCGCCCAGGCCTTCGAGCTGCTCTACGGCGGCGACACCGCCATCGCGGCCGCCCAATACTCCGCCATGCCCTCGGCCCTGCATTTCCTGTCCGGCGGTGGTCAGGTAGAACGCGCCGGGCAGGAGTTCATCAACCCCATCGTGGACTGGTGGAACGGCCTGCCGGAGGAGAAGCGCCCGAAGCTCTACCTGTACGGCGAATCCTTAGGCACCACGGGCATTGAAGCGGCCTTTTCCGGGGTGCGCGATATCGCCAATTCCGTCGACGGCATCCTATTGACTGGGCCGCCGCACTTTAATCGCTTGCGCACTCAGTTTGTGGAGCGCCGCGACCCTGGCTCTTCTGAAATTTCCCCTGAATACGCCGGCGGCCTCGTCGTGCGCTTTGCCAACGATGACGCGCAGGTGCGCCAATGGGGCACGGTGCCAGAAGAGGAGTGGGGGCGCACCCGCATGCTTTATATCCAACACCCCTCGGACCCGGTGGCCTGGTGGTCGCCACAGATGGCTTTTAAGGAGCCGGATTGGATGCGCGAGCGGACCCCGTACTCTGCCGAGCGCGTGATGCAGTGGATGCCCATCATCTCGTCCCTCCAAGTAGCCGCCGATCTGCCCGGCGCAAAGGACGTACCCGATGGTCGCGGTCATAACTACGGGGCATCTGTGCTCGACGGCTTTGCCGCCATCGCTGGTCCGGACGTGGCGGGAGCCATTGACCCCGATGAGCTGCAGCGCGAATTTGCCGCGCTCGACGTCGGCATCTACTAGGTGTTTAGCCAAATAAGGCAGCGATGACCAGCATCGCAGGCAGCGACAGGAAGGTAGTGAGAAAGACCGTATCTCGGGCCACGGTTTCTCCTACCTCATAGGTGGCGGTATAGTTATACACATTCTGCGCCGTGGGCAACGCCGCCAAAATCAACGCCGCGTATAGCTCCGCGCCGTCGAGGCCCAGCGCTGCGCCCACGGCCAGCGCAAAAGCGGGCATGCCCACCAACTTCAACACCGTCGCGGTAATGGTGGCCAGACGGTCTTCTTCCAATAGCCCGTCGCCCTTTAACGAGGCACCAAAGCTCATCAGGATCATAGGAATAGAGGCGCCACCCAAAATCTCCAGCGGCTTCATCACCACATCCGGTACTTGCCACTGCGCCGCGGAGACAATAAATCCGGCCACCGCAGCCAACACCACCGGCGCGGTAACCCCCGAGACCACGGAACTCCAAATCGATCGCAGGCTCGTCCCCTGCGCATTAAGCCCCGCAATGATAAACGGGGAGAGCACCGCCATCTGGAGAACCAATGCCGGGATGACGTAGGTGGCATCACCAATGACATAGGTGGCAATGGGCAGGCCAATATTGACCGAGTTGTAATAGCTCGCCGCCGCGGCACCCGCCATGGTTTCGGCGCCGCTGCGTGGAAAGAGTAGCCGGCTGCACAGCCAATACAACAGCATGGTGGCGACGGACGCAGCGGCGATCACGGCCACCACTGGGGACGCAAACGCGGAGGTATCGGATGTAGCCACGCTGGAGAAGATAAGTGCCGGCGTGGCCGCCCAGAAGGCCGTGCGATTGAATTGCAAGCGCGCCTCGCCCTTGCCAATAACACCCCTGTGGGCTAGCACAAACCCGACGCCGATGACTACGAAAATAATCGCAAACCCGGTCAATACGTCCAGCAACAGTCAACAACCTTTCGCAGTACTCCAAAAATGCGCGGTGAGGATATTGTCCCACCATCCGTATTTGCTCAAGAACACAGGGACCATAACAAAGTTGTATCGAATTGCCTGCGCAGCCCGGAAACTCCTTCCGAACTGCCGGCCACTTATGGCACGGTGGAGGGCATGAAGCTTTCTCACCGTGCAACCGTAGCCGCCCTGTCCACCGCTCTTGTCCTTACTGGTACTTCCACCGTGGCCTCTGCTCAGCCGGCCTTGCCGCCGCAGATTCAGCAAGCTTCTTCGCAGGCTCAGCAGCTTTCTTCTGATCCTCTCGCTGCTGTGAAGGATTTCCGCGTCACCTTGCCACCGCAGGCCTATGAGCTGGCCGAGAAGTACAATATCTCGCTGCCAGAATTCCTGGCCAAGCCGGCGGGCCACGCGCCCAAGGTCGCTGGCGAGTTGGGGGCCGCCACCACCGCCCACCTCGAGAAAGCTGGTCACCGCAAGGACGCCCACGCCACCGCCATCGCCCAAGAATGGGCCAACCAGGGTGCCGCCGGCAAGCTCGACTACAAGGGCGGGGTAGCCCACGGCCTGAATCACAAGGACGAAGGACAAGGTTCTGTTCACCGCCTTACCGAGCAGCAAGCGCAAGACCGCCTGAACTGGTTCAACCGCGATGTTCCAGTCAATGCTGGTTCCCCGCACGGCTTCGGCGTAGCAACTGCTTATGACGGAACCTACATCTACGTTGCGGAGTTCTTCCTCAACTAAGCCTTTTTCTACTAGCCCCGATTTCGCCGCATTCGTGGCCTTCATCTGCAACGATGATGAAGCCGTACGGTGCCGGTAGAATCGGGGCATGATTTTGATCAACGTACAGTTCCACGTTAAGCCCGAATACGCAGAGACCTTCCTCGATGAAATCAATTGGTACACCGAGGCCTGCAATGCAGAGCCGGGCTGCATCGACTTCAAGTGGTTCCGCGATCCAGAAGACCGCCAGCGCTTCCTGCTGCTGGAGTCTTACGCAGACGGCAAGGACGTAGAGCACGTCCAGAGCGAGCACTTCCAGCGCTCCTGCGAGGAATTCCCGAAGTACCTCGTGGAAACCCCGGACATCATTAACGTTCACATCGAAGGCCGCACCGGCTGGGACAAGATGGGCGAATTTTCCGTCGACTAATCCCAACGAATAAAGCTCGCCCTCTACCGCAATGTAGAAGGCGAGCTTTTTCTATGCCTAAGCGCACCAGCACCCTTCGCGCTCACCGGAAAGTTTGCTCCGCTAGCAGCAGCATCCGCAGTGAGCGCGAAGGGCGGGGAGGGGAGGGAGCTAGGCGCTTTCCGACGCCCCTCCTCGCGCCTTCCATTGCTTTACTGCGGCACGCACTGAGAGGACACAGTCTTGTCGCCATTCGAGTACTGCTTTAGAGCGTCGTAGAAGGCATCCGAGTACTCGCCGGTGCGTTCTGGCATTGGATGGACGCCATCGGAGTAGAGGATCTCCGGGTTGCTCTGTGCATGTCCGCACCAGTCCGCGACATATACGTTGTCGTATTCCTTGGCTGCGTCGAGGACATCCTGTTGGGATTGGGCCATCCATTCGCGGTCACCATAGGGAACAGCCATGACAATAGTGTGGTCTTCGCCGATGATATCTAGCGCTTCCTTGATCTGGTCCGGGAAGGCAGGGCCGTTAGTACCAAACCCGAGGAAGACGGTATCGCGCAGCTGGCCGGAGTCCTTGAGCTGCTGCAGAATCTGGATACCCGCAGTGTAGTGGCGGGATACGTCTGCATCGACGTAAATCTGCGGGAAACGTTGCTTGAGGGCGCCACTAGAAGCCAGCATCACTGAGTCGCCGACAGCAGTGATGTCTTTGCCCTGCGGCATCGGGCGGGTCTTCTTATCCTTCGCGGCAGCCTTATCATCGTTGTCCTCAGCAGGCGGCTGTGGGGCAGTGTTGTTCGGTTGCGCCGGGGCATTGTTGCTGCTCTGGTTCTGCTGCTGAAGCTGCTCCAGCTGCTGCTCCAACTCGGTCTTATCGCTGGAATTAATAACGCCGTAGACTACGCCGGCTACAGAGGCAATGACCAGGAATGGGACTACCGGCCACATGGTTTTGCCAAAGCCATCGCGCAGTTCGCTAAATCCTGGGCGGGAGGACCAGTAGGTCTTCCACGTCTTCTTATAGCCGCCGCGGCGGAAAGGATTCTCAATGAACTGATAGGAAATCTCGGACAGGAGCAGCGATATAGGCACGGCTACAAGGCCTAGGATCCACGACTTATCGGAGTTCTGGTTGCCCTCGAAAAGCGCCTTGAGCATCATGATGACCGGCCAGTGCCAGAGATACAGCGAGAAGGAACGCTGGCCAAACCAGCGCATGACCTTGGTCCTAAAGAGCGGGGTCATCGGACCGTATTCGCGAACCACGCCCCACACCATTAGGACACCAAGCACGCTAGTGAGGAAGAGTCCACCCCGGTAGGTGATCTCTGCGTCATCCGGCATGAGGAATAGCTGGGCACCGTAGCCGATGAGCGCCAAAGTGCCGATGATTCCGGCGATGCGCGATTCGGCTTTGCCTGCTGCTGCCCACGAATCCGCCTGTGGGTCGGACTTGGTAGAGGTCATCAGCAAAGACAGCACGGCGCCAGTGAGCAGGCCGAAAGCATGGGTATCAGTGCCGTAGTAAACGCGCGTCGGGTCTTCACCCGGCACGTAAATGAGCGCCATGGCCACGGCGGAACCGATAGCTAAGACTGCGGCTACGAGGATAGGAAGCCGGCGCGGCTTACGGCGAGAAATCAGGAAAACGCCGGTGATAAGAAGCGGCCAGATGACATAGAACTGCTCCTCCACGGCCAACGACCAATAGTGGGCAAAGACCTGAATCTCATTGTCCGCAAAGTAGGACTGGGAGGTGGCGATCTGGGTCCAGTTATTGACAAAGAATAGAGTTCCCAAGAACTGCTGGCGCAAGCCGACCGCTAGGTCTCCGCCTATCCATGCCACCAAAGCGGTACACATGACTAGGACAGATACTGCAGCCGGGAGGATGCGTCGGAATCGGCGCACCCAGAAGTCCTTCAAGCTGATTGTGCCGGAGGTACGGAATTCGCGCACCAGCAACGAAGTGATGAGGAATCCCGAGAGGACGAAAAAGAGGTCAACGCCCAAGTAACCACCGGGAAGCAGGGAAGGGAAGAAGTGGTACAGCACTACGGCAATAACCGCGAGGCCGCGCAGTCCATCCAGCCCCTTGACCTGGCGCAGGCGGGCGTGGCGCTTCTTCTTAACGACCTTGCTCTCTGGCGGCGTAGCCAGCACTTCAGGGTCCTTGGCCTGCTTTTGTAGCGGATACTTAGACTTAGTATCTTTCTGCGATGCTGGCTTCTGCGCAGCTTGTTGTGGCTGGCGCGGTGCCGTCTTTGCCTGTGGCTTTTCAGGGGCTGGATGTTGCTCCTTCGACGGCTGTGCCTTCTCCCGCTTCTTCTCAGCGGCGGCAGCGGCGGCGGCCGTACCCGCTTCAGCTGCTGCAGCGCCTGTCGCTGCGGACTTGCCTGCCTTTGCAGGCTTCGTGTTCGGAGCGGCTTGAGGCTCGGCCTTCTTCGGCTGGGACGGATCAGGCTGTTGCTTTGCCTTAGGCTTTTGGGCAGCTCGCGACGGCTTTTGCTGAGCCGGGGTAGGAGTGCCCACCTGCTGCGATTTGCGAGCCAATCCGCGACTGATATCGGAGGGCTTAACCTCCGGGCGGCGCTTGGTTACCTTCTTGGCCTCGTTCTGAGGCGTCGCCTCCTTTGCCTTCGGCTGCGGCTGTTGCTTCTGTGCCTGTTGCTTGGGCAGTTTGTCCTTAGAGGGTGCGCCTTGCTGCGATTTCGGCTGGACTACCTTGTTTCCATTGTCGGCAGTCTGGTTCTGCGCCGCCCCAGCTTTCTGCTGGGATGCATCGGCTGCAGTCTTTGGCGCAGCTACCTTCGGCTTGGGGGCAGTGGTGCCTTTCTTTGGCGCTGGAGTGCTAGGAGCCGAGGCCTGTGGGGCAGCCTTTTGCTTTGTAGTGCTGGGAGTACGCGCTGGTCCTTGGCCCTTGGACGGTTGCGAGGGCTTCGACGGCTGCGCATCCTTCTTCGGTGCTGGTTGCGGCTGCGGTTGCTGCTTTGTCGAGTTTGCCGGCACGCGCTTGGGGGAGCGTGGCTTCTGCGCTTGCTGCTGGTCTGTGGCCGGCTTGGCATTAGCCGGCTGGGATTTCTGTGGCTTTGCCGGTTGCGGGGAAGCCTTCTTCGCGCTGGAAGAAGAGGATGGCTTGGGTGCCTGCTTCGGTTTATCGGCGCTGGGGCGAGCCTGCTGTGCTGGCTTTACCGTGCCTTTCTGAGGGGGTTGGGTGACAGGCTTCGCGGCCGGCTTCGGGGAAGTACTGCGGGTAGAAGGAGTCTTTGGGGAATTCTTAGACGGGGTGGTGCTAAAGCTTGCGCCGCGGCGTGGTCGCTGAACCGGTTCGTGCGCTTTGCGCTGTGGCTTCTTGTCTTGAGCGGGGGAGTTTTGTTGCTTTTTAACAGCCGCTTTGGGGGAGGATTCTGCCTTGTTTTGTTGTGCAGCGGATGGCTTGGCGGCAGAACCTTGGGCTGCAGGCTTGGCCTTTGGCGCCTTGGCTGCAGGAGATGGCGAGGTGGACTTAGCCTGCTGCTGTTTTGCGGAAGTGGTCTTGCTTGCCTGGGATTTTTCGGTGCTGGGCCGAGTAGTGCCTTTAGCTGCGGGCTTGGCGGCAGGCTTCGCATCTTTCGGCTTGGCAGCAGCAGGCTTGGATTCGGATGCCTGTGCAGGCTTCGTCGGAGTGGGCTTGCGCGCGGGTGTTTGTTTGGCTTGGTTCTTGGACTCGCTGTCCTTATCGGTGCGGTCCTGGGGCTTGCCCTTCGGCTCGGTGGATTGTGCGCCTGTGGCGGATTCGGTGTTGGTCGATTTCTGGGGCGCAGAATCCTTGTTTTTAGGGGCCTGGGGCGCACTGGTAGAGCCAGCTTTGGGCGGTACTGGCTGATAGACCGGTGTGCGTGGTTCGTTCGAACGCCCAGGTTTCTTCTTCCCCAGCAGTGAGCGCAAAATTTGCTTCACAAAAACTCCCAAAGCACTACGTATATTTTCTAAACGGACTATTTTAGCCTGCGCACCAGCACTTCTCTCCTTGCGGGGGAGTAAAGGTGCGGCGCGCGGGGCGGAGGCGAAAATTCGAGTCTAAGACTCTTCGCTGTCAAAAAGCTGACGCAGAACTGTCATGACCCCATATTCGGTATTGGGTGGGGCAATGCGATCGGCGATTTCCTTTAACTTTGGGTGCGCATTTTCCATGGCGATGGCGGTGCCTGCCTCACGGAGGAGCTCGTAGTCATTGAGGAAATCGCCAAAAGCGGCGGTACGAGGCATAGGAACCGAGAGGAGCTCGGCCATGGTTTGTAGTGCTACGCCCTTATTGACGCCAGCGGCCATGACATCGAGCCATACGGCACCAGAGATGGCGATATTGTGTTCCGGTACGGCCGCAAGAAGGGGCTGGTGGAGGTGCTTTTCGCTGCCGTCGGCGCAGTAAGCGGCGATTTTGATGATGTCTGCATCCAATAGCGCATCGAGGTCATCTACCCATTCCACTGACCTGTAGTACTTGGCTATCTCAGCACGGGCCTGTTCATCGGCGCCTTTGTGCACATAGGCGGTATCCGGCGTGCACAGCACTACGGTATGCGGGGTCTCGACGGACTGGAGTGCGGCCATGGCGGCGCGCACAGCTGCGCTGGGCAGGGTAGTGGCGCTGATGACGCGGTTATCGTGGACGACCACGGAGCCATTTTCTGCAATGAAGGTGTCTTCGTGCGGAAACATCTCTTGCAGGGTGGCGAGCTGGCGGCCCGAGGCGGGTACTAGGGTGACGCCGAGCTGGTGGGCACGGGTGCTGATCGCAGCGAAATCTGGTGGAAGCTGGCCGTTGCCGTCCAGTAGGGTGCCGTCCATATCCAGGGCGATGAGCTGTGGGAGCAAAATTCCGAACCTATCTGTGAATTGGCTGATGGTGGATAGGTGCATGCGTTCTGTGTCACACTAGGGGTTATGACTAATACTGCACCTATCATTTCCTCAATCCGTAACCATACCGGAGTCATTGAGCTCAACCGCCCCAAGGCTCTCAATTCCCTCACCCCGGAAATGATCCACCTCATTGCGGAGTCGCTGGCGCAGTGGCGCGACAATGATGAGGTGGAACAGGTGCTGTTTACCTCGACTAGTTCCAAGGCATATTGCGCCGGCGGCGATGTTCGCTACGCCCGCGAAGGGGTCAAGGAGGGCAAAGTGGATGAGGTCGATGCTTTCTTCGCCACCGAATACACGTTGAATGGTGATATTGCGGAGTATCCCAAGCCCGTCGTGGCGCTCATTGATGGCATTGCTATGGGAGGTGGTCTGGGCATTTCCGCCCATGGGTCCCACCGCGTGGTTACGGAGAAAGCCTTTGCCTCCATGCCAGAGATGAATATTGGCTATGTCACGGACGTGGGCATGGCCTATGCCGCCCAGCGGGCGGTGGGAACGCGCGGGAAGGCTTCGGCCGAGTTGGCGAAGTTCTGGGGGATTACCGGCTACCGCCTGTATGCCGCAGACCTTCTGTGGAGCGGGCTGGCCACCCACTATGTGGCGGACGGCGAGGCCTTTGCTAGTGCGGTTATCGAGCATGGACTAGCCACTGCGCTATCCCAGCACGCCACCGCACCTAGCGGCGAGGCCCCCTTGGCCGAGCTTATCGACGCCATCGAGGACGCCTTTTCCCACGACACCTGGCAAGACATCACCACGGCCCTGGAAAAGTACCCAGAGCTTAAACAGCAGGTAGACAAGCTGACCGCGCAGGCCTGCCCGACCTCCATCGTGGCGGCCATGGAGCTATTCCGCGCCGAGCAGGAGTGCAGCAGCATCCGCGAAGCGCTAGATATGGAGACCAACCTGGGCGCCTATATGTACCGGCGCGGGGACTTTGCCGAGGGCGTGCGAGCGGTCTTGGTGGATAAAACCAACGATGCGGCATTTGAGCCTGCCGCGCTTGCCGACGTCGACGTGGACGCCCTCCGCAGCGCCCTACACCTCCACCCCGCGAAATGATCCATAGGCGGCGCGGGCGCGATCGGCGTTGATCCATGAGGGAGGGGGCACCGCCAAAGTAGCTTCGGTCGCGGCTGGCGTCGGCTCAGGTAGGTGCAGCTGTGGGGCGTCGAGGAGGACGAGGCCCACGCGGGCGTCGGCAAGCGTAGTGCCCGCCAGCGTCCAGATCCCCAAAATGGGCAAAGCTAGGTGCGGCAGCTGGTGCCCGCGCGCCAGCTGAAGCGGAAGGTGCGGGCGCGCCAGTTCGGGCACGGCCTCGTCGATACCAAAGCGCGCTAGGTTTCCTGCCAACCGCGCCGCCGCGGTGTCCTTGAGCTGCGGATCCGCCCAAGCCCACGTGAATTCCTCGTCAGAAATGGTCGCGATAAGCACCGCATTGGTCGCAATCTGCCCGCCACGATAGGACACCGTGGCGGTGGCCTTATCCACATCGAGTTCTACCGTGGCATCTGGGAAGCTGCCTTGGAAAAACATTTGGCTTTCGGTGCTTAAATAAAAAGCATCCTCCAAGACACGCGCGGCCGCCATGCCCGGGGTGATGCCGGAAATCTTGTGTACCCCGGGGCTTGGCTGTTCAAAACGCACCGTGGTGCCATCAGAAAAATGCAGGTAGGGCTCTTCCTCGGTGGACTCCATGTCTAGGTAGCGGGCGAGTGCGAGGGCCGGCCCCTTCTCGTCCATCTCCGCACTGCTGTGTTGGAGACCGTGCAGCAAGGTCTGGCGAAAGTCCAGGTAGGGGTGGAAATCTACCGCAACGATGGCCACGTGATCGCCCTGCTGGGCGCGCAGCACCGGCATAGTGCCCACGATGAGGGAGGCATAAGCAACCATGCGGTCAATGTCTGCGCTGGCCGTACCTGACTGCGGAAGGTCAGCAAAATGCTCGGTCGCAGAGGTAGTCCAGTGCCAGGTGTCTGCGGCGATGACGGCTAGGCGCACGCCACGAAAATCCGCCACGTGCTGCGCGGAGCTTACCCGTACCTCCACGAGTTGGTCGGTGGCATAGCTTCCTTCGCTATCGCCATCCGAGGGCCCGAGGAAATTAAATTCCACATCGGTCGCCTCCCCGATGCGGTCTTGAAATGCGGCATTAACGCCCGCTTGAATGAAGCGGGCGTCTTGCGCGGTGCTCGATATAGGGGCTGTCTTATCCATAACTATTGCCGAGCATACGGATTAAAGCGCCCATTAGGCTAGCTAGTCGATGGCACGCACGGTGGCAAAGGCTGTGCGAACTATCTCATGCTTTGTGTGAGCGTCCAGTGATTCTTCGGCCTGGGAGAGGCGGTGGATTTCTTTCATGCTCATCGCACTGGCACCCGCACACGCTTGGAGAATGACCGCGATTTCAAAGCGCGACTTATCCGGGGCGCGTTGGTGGAAAGCTTCCAAAACTTGGTCATCTACGACTTGGAATTGTTGGCGCTCTTTCGAGGTATGGCTCAAGTTTTCTAAAGCCTCGCCAATGGTGAAAAGAGAGGTAAAAGAATGTAGCTCTTTGCCCTCGTTTTCGGCGGCATCGAGCGTTACTTGTTCGAGGAATTCAGAAATGGATGAATTAGGAAAGACAGTGGGTACTTCCTTGGAAAACTTGGCAAGCACATCGGTGCTAAAGGACAGTAGCGCATCAGCCACCGAGGAGAAGTAGTTGTGAAAGGTGCGCGGGGAGACCCCGACGGTCGCGGTGATGCCGGAGACCGTGGCGGCTTCGGTACCGCCGTCGAGGACGAGGCGCGCTGCCGCATCGGCCATGGCCTGACGCGTAGCTCGCTTCTTTTCTTCGCGCAGACTAGTCACGGTGTGTCTCGCCTACTTTCTCTCGTTGGGCGCGCAGGAGTTCCTCGCGGTCAGAGTGCAAGGCCTCGCCTTCGATGTCCATGTTAGGGGTGATCTTATCCAACCAGTGCGGGAACCACCATGCCTTCTTATCCAGCACAAACATGGTGGCTGGGATGATCATCATGCGGACCACGAAGGCGTCGATAAGCACGCCCGCAGCCAGCGCAAAGCCCATGGTCTTAATGAACGGCTCGTCCATCAAGATGAAGGCGGCGAAGACGGAAATCATAATGAGGGCCGCGGCCGTGACCACGCGGGCGCCGTGCTTGAAGCCATTCGAGGTGGCGTTGCCGGCCGTCTTGCCATTGACAAATCCCTCACGCATGCGGGTCACCAAGAAGACCTGGTAGTCCATGGCTAGGCCGAAGGTAAGGCCGATGAGCATGATGGGCAGGAAGGAAAGCAGCGGCTGTGGGTCGTCGACGATGCCGAACATGCCTTCTTGCCAAATGGCCACGGTGATGCCGAAGGTCGCGGCCATCGACAAAGCGAAGCCGGCCGCGGCGATGAGCGGCACCCAGATGGAGCGGAAGACCAGCATTAAGACGATGAAGGCCAGGCCCAGCACGATGGCTACGTATGGGATAAGCACGTTATTGAGGCGCTCAGAAATGTCATCGAAGATCGGGGTGATACCGGTAATGCCGTAGGAACCGCCGGTCTTTTCAAACTCACCCTGGTAATCGCGCAGGTGGTTAAGGGTTTCGGTGGTTTCCTCATCGGTTGCACCGGTGGTAGGCGTGATCATGATCTGCGCAGCATCACCGTTGTCCGTGGTCTGCACGATCTGGGCGTTTTCTACGCCGTCGTTGCCATTGATCTCCTGCAGGAGGTCCTGGAAGGCCGGCATGCGGTCCTGCTCAGGGACATCGGCCACATCAACGAACGCGATCATCGGGGCATTGCGGCCAGGGCCAAAGGCGTCTGCCGTGATCTCATAGGCCTCGCGCTGCGGGGTGCCGGGCTTTGCGGTGCCATCGGTAGGCATGGCCAGGCGCAGCTGGGCAAATGGTACGGCCAGGATGCCTAGCAAGACGACGCCCGCGATAAGGTGCAGCCACGGGTGGGCACGCACGCGGCGTACCCAGCGCAGGCCCATGGTGGGCTTTTCGTCCTCTGGGTCTGGAACCTTGGGGCCAGGTACGCGGCCGGCGAAGATCTTGGTGCCCAAGAGTCCCAGCAGGGCAGGGATGAAGGTATTGGCAACCAGTACGGCGATGATGACCGTAGCCGCAGCAGCGATGGCCATGGTGCCCAGGAACGGGATGCCGATAATGGTCAGCGCGGCCAAGGCGATGACCACGGTGGTGCCGGCGAAGACAACGGAACCGCCCGCGGTGCCCAGCGCCATGCCCATGGCGTGGGCACGGGTGGCCTTATCCATCTTCTTGAGCTCTTGGGCCAGTTCCTTTGGCGAAAGATCGTTGAGGCCAGAGGAAGTGATGAGCTCGTTGCGGAAGCGGTTGACAATAAACAGCGCGTAATCGATGCCGACGGCCAGGCCAATCATGGAGGCCAACGTCGGGGTCATATCGGAGATGGTATCCGTAAAGACCGTGGATACCTGCACGCCGAGGATGCCGATGCCTACGCCGATGATGGCGGAAATTAGCGGCATACCAGCGGCCACGAAGGAACCGAAAGTAATCAGCAGCACGATTGCGGCGACGATGAGGCCGATAATCTCGGCGCTGCCACCCATCTCTTGACCGGCGGAGCTAAAGGCATTGCCCTGGTATTTCACGGTGAGGTCACCCTCGTCGTACTTATTGAGTACGTCCGTGACCTTGGTCATGTCCTCTTCTGGGATGTCCATGACGGTTTCCGCATCAAAAGTGATGGTGACGGTGCCGGTGGACTTATCCTCGCTCAGAGGGGAGAGCTGCTGCAGGTTCTTGTGAATCTGCTCGTCTGGAATGCGCTGGACCTTCATCTTTTCGCCCATTTGCTTTTCCATACCGGCTGCAGCCATCACCGGGCTGACCAGTTTGTCCTGGTCCTTGAGCGCGCCAGTGTCCTTGAGCTCGCCAAGGAGGTCATCTACCTCGCCGGCTACCTGCTTATCGGTGAGGTTCTTCCCCTCTGGCGCTTGGATGACCACGGTGCCTTCGGGTGCACTCATGGCATCGGTATCTTGGCCGAAGCGCTCCATCATCTTGTCCTGGGTGGTGGTGGAGTCCATCTCCGGCATGGAGAAATTAGGGTTCGGGGCCTTGGCAAAGCCGGCGGTAAGTCCCGCCATGGCCACCAAGACGATGAGCCAAAAGGCTAGGAAGGGCCACACCTTGCGGTAGGACCAGCTACCTAGCCGGTAGAGGAATTTAGACATAAATATGCTTTCTTGTGCAGTATGCGTGCAATTCTGTGCGCGCGAAGATGTATAAGGAATCCGTGGGGAGGAGGAATGTGCACCCCGTGCGGAACATTGCATAGTGTACGCAAAATTACGGAATGTGCGCAAAGACCTGTGCGGTGGACCATAGGAAGCTGCTCGTGAGATATAGGTCTTGTACCCTCAGGCGTATCGGCGATGGCGGCATGGGGCGGTAGACTGACCGGCATGCTCCACGCCGTTAGTTTTGCCCTCCTGGATTCCGTCAATGCCTTACTCATCGGAATCCTCGTGGCCATTGGCATCATCTTGCCCCGCGGCAAGTACCGGCGCATTGCCTCCTTAGTGGTGATAGGAGACTGGATGGGAGTCCTCGCCGCGGCGGCCGTGGTGATGTTTGTGCTGCTGGGAGTAAAAGACCAGATCGAGGCCATTTTGAGCTCGCCCGTTGCCGGCTGGGTACTTGTCGCAGTCGGCATCGCGGTGGGGTTTGGCTCGTGGCGCTCTCAAGGCCAGCCCAATGCCTTGGTAAATCGGCTGCTCGAGCCGTTGCGTACTCCATCGCTGCTTACCGCGATCATCGGTTTCATTATGGGCGTGGTGCAATCGCTGACCTCGGTGCCGTTTTATTACGGACTCATGCACCTGGCTACCGAAGACATCGCTCCGGCCGCTCAGTACGGCGGCTTGGTGTGGTACGCCAGCCTGGCTTTGTCCCTGCCCACTATCTGTGGTCTTTTTATTGCGGTGGTGCGCGCGCATCCCGAATCGGCCGCCGGCCGTCTTTTTGCCGCGGCGCGCGCCAATAGCACCCAGGTGGCGCTCTTCGGCGGCTACCTCGTGGCGGTCTTCCTCATCCTTATGGGCGTGCTTTCCCTTTAATCAAAGGTGACCTCATCCAGGCTCAACGCCACATCGGATTGGCTGCGCGCGCACTCCACGTAGCGGGCAGCATGCGCAATGAAGGCCTGTGATTCCTCCGGGCTGAGCTCGCGGCGCACCTTGGCCGGCACGCCGGCGGCAAGGCTCCGCGGCGCAATGGTGGTTCCTTCCAGTACCACGGCGCCTGCCGCGATGAGCGAGCCGGCACCAATAGTGCAGCGCGAGAGCAGCGAAGAGGACATTCCCACCAGGGAACCGGCCTCCACATACGCGGCATGGACCATTGCCATGTGTCCCACCGTGACATCATCTTCTAGTACGCATGGCGTGTCTTCTTCTACGTGGAAGACGCAATTGTCCTGAATATTGCACCTAGCGCCAATGCGAATCGCGCCCACGTCGCCGCGCAGTACGCTGCCATAAAAGACGGAGGAATCCGGGCCGATTTCTACATCGCCAATGATGGTGGCATTGGGCGCAATCCACGCACTGCGGTGGATGCGTGGCTTCTTTCCCGCACAAGGCAAAAGCAGCATGTCAGTCCTTTCGAGGAAACTATTCCACCACCACGGCGACGGCGGGGGAAAGCTCGTAGTCGCCGGGGTAGGGGAGGTGGTCTACGAGGGCGTCGGCAAGCGCGGGCGTAAGCGGAATGACCCAGCCGCGCCGGGGATCTTTGATGGGCAGGGCTTCCTTGTTTGTGGCGGCAAAATGAACCGTGGCAGCGGGAGAGACCAAGGTAGCGGATTCACGGGCGCGGGCTACCTTCAGCAGTACCTCCGCGCCGGGCTGATTAGTGACCACAATGATAAGTGGGCCAGCGGTGTGGATTTCCAGTTTTTCTACCCGTGCGGTGGGGGCGGTGAAATCGGGGTGAGCTAAGCGCGGGCTCTGCGCGCCGGTAAGTCGGGCGAGGGCGTCTTTTAATCCCATAAGCCCTTAGTCTAACCTGACTTAGGTCATGGGCGGGTGAGTAACGTCACTCTTGACACTGTTACCTGGTGGTTTTGTTTGTGGGGTGGGATTTTCCGCACTAAGTGGGTAGTTCTGGGGTGTTCAGTATTCTGATTTTGGTGAGTCCTTATATTCGCACCGTCAAGACCGCCTCAGGAGCGATAGCGGTGCACGTGGTGTTCTCTGAACGCAAAAGTGCGAAAAGAATGAAGCATATCGGCTCAGCGCATTCAGAGTCTGAGCTTGTGCTTTTGCGGGCTGAGGCTCAACGCATCGTCGATGGTGACCAACTCGCAATGGACTTCGGCGAGGTTACACACCCCACCGGCAACAGGCAGTGTTTCCAACCCGCTGCCGGTAGCCGGTCAGCGGGCTGGATACTTGCTGGACTGTATTGATGCGTGTTTCAACGAGCTAGGCCTTGCAGCAGCAAGCGGCGATGATCCGGTGCTTCGTGTTCTGGTGCGTGCCCGGATCATCCATCCCAGCTCAAAGCTGGATTTCATCGAGACTCTTGTCGAGGTTGGCATCACCAGCGCAAGCTACCGCACCATCCAGAGGCGTCGTTCCTCCTTCGCCACCGAATCGTTCGGGGAGATACAAACCCAAGCGTTGGCCCATCATGTAGGTATTGGGCCAGGCGCATTTATCTTGTACGACGTGACCATCTTGTACTTTGAAGCCGGTACTCCTGATGAGCTTCGCAAACCCCTATTTTCCAAAGAACGCCGTGTGGAGCCACAAAACCTTGTCGGGCTGCTTACTGATGCCACCGGTTTTCCACTGCATGTGGGGCGCGTTTGCTGGCAACTCGGCATAAACCCACACGATGCTACCGATGATCACACGGTTCCAAGATGCCGACCGGCTCGACGAGGTTTCCGTCGTTGCTGATGCGGGCATGGTTTCAGCGGCGAACAAGCAAGCACCCATCGATGCAGGTCTGCACTACATTTTGTCGGTGAAACCTCCACCGTGCCTGAGGTGATTGAAACCTGGCGGCGGGAAAACCCCGGTGAAGACTACGCCCACGGTCAGATCTGGACACAAGCCTCGGCTGGGACAACGGCGCTCATGATTGGCGGCCAGCCCCCGTTGGCGCGGCGAGCCTGGCTGAGGCCGTAACGGATCTCGTGGCTGCCGGTGCTAGCCTGCTGGGGGGTGCTGCCGCGTGGGGCCACTGAGATACGCCAGCTGCGCGCTTCCATCCTTCGCGCAACAAGCGGTTCCTCTGGACAATAGCGAAGGAATACCAGGACAACCCCAATGCACGGGGATACAATATTGCTATGAAAAAGTCTTCTTTCCTCGCAGCATGCGCTGCGCTCCTCGTCGCATCTCTGTCCGTACCCGCCGCCAACGCCGAGTTGACCCAGACTGAGCGGGACCAATTCCGTACCGACCCCGTTGGCGCGATTGCCTGGCAGGCCATCAAGGGCTCTTCCGAGTATGTGCGTGCCGATGGTGACACCATGATGGCCGCGTCCTTCTTCTCCATGACTTCGCCGGGCGACGACATCGGCCTGCCGGCCTTGCAGAACTGCGCCGAGCGGGTCGGCTCCTCTGCTCCGGTGGGTGGCGTGCGCTACGTGGCGGCTGCCCTGTGCGCGACCTTTGACCCGACCACACGTGGCGAGGTGCAGCGCGCGAACCTCATGTACGCGCCGCTGGGTTAAACCGCGCTTTATCGAGCCGCACGGTGGTTGCGTCAGGGTGCGTTGAATCGCGCTGCGTCAGGCAGTGCGCAGCGCGTTCGATTTGGTGGAATGCTGCAAGGAGGGATGATGCGCAAGCACGTGGTGATCAAGGGAGTCTCGAGCTGCGGTAAGTCCACGGTCGGGGAGTTGCTGGCGCAGCGCACCGGCCTGCCTTTTCGGGATGGGGGCGATATGCATCCGGCGGCGAACATCTAGAAAATGGCCTCGGTGCAGGCCCTTGACGACGTCGACCGCAAGCCCTGGCTCGAGTCCTTAGGCCGCTTTCTCGCGGACCAGGACGCCGGTGCCATTGTGGGCTGCTCCGCGCTCAAGCGCTCCCACCGCGACTTTATCGATACGATCTTTGTGGGCCTGCACGGCTCTTATGAGCTGCTCAAGGAGCGCATGAGTCAGCACTCTGGGCACTTCATGCCGGTCGTCCTTCTGGACTCGCAATTCGAGACACTCGAGGAACTGCAGCCGGGGGAAGCGGGCATCGTGCTGGATGTCAGCGAGTCCCCAGAGGAACTTGCCACCGCGGCGGCCGAATACTTACGGGGTTAGCTGGCGCTTCCCGACTTAGGTCATGTGTGGGTGAGAAACGTTTCTCTCGACACTGCTACCTGGTGGTATTTGGCGGTGGGGTGGGATTGTTCCGCACTAAAGTGGCCTAAGTCAGGTGGAATCGGGGCGCGCTAAGCGCGGGGACTGCGTGCCGGTTAGCCGGGCAAGTGCATCTTTTGATCCCATGGGAGCCCAGTCTAGTGAGCGCTCACGGTGATGGTGCGGCAGCGCTCCAAGTCGAAGTACGCACGCTGCCCGGTGGCGGCAACGTGCTCGCGGGCCACAGATTCATCGTGGGTTACGGCCGCGGCGAGGAAGACGAGTGGACCATCGGGCTGGCGCCATGTGCCGAGATACCGCGCGCCGTGTTCCTTGGCTAAGGCCAAGGCCTTGCTCACCGCGGCTGGGGTAGGCTCCGTCACCCGCAGGAGCGCCTTCCCGGTGGGGTTATAGGCGAACCCGGTGCGGGGCTGCTGGCCGGTTTCGATATCGAAGGTGCCTTCTTCGTCCGCGAGCAATTGCCGGAAAATGCGCTTCATTGGGCCCAGCGTAGTATGGGGCACCATGATTGACGCCAGCAACACCGCACTCGTTATTGAAGGCGGCGGCATGCGCAATTCCTATACGGCCGCCTGTTTGGTCAAACTCATCGAAGAGGGCGTGGACTTTGGTTGGGTAGGCGGCGTCTCCGCCGGGGCATCGCACACCGTTAATTACTTGTCGCGCGATGCCCGGCGCGCGGAGGAGTCCTTTACGGACTTTGCCAAAAATCCCAGCTTCGGTGGCGTGGGTTCGCTGGTGCGTGGCACCGGGTATTTCAATGCCGAGTACATCTATGAGCGCGCAGCAGACAGGGATTTGCCCTTTGATTGGCAGTCCTATTGCGAGCATCCGGCCGATATGGTGCTTGCTGCAGCGCGCGCCGATACCGGCGAGTCTGTTTACTGGACTCGCCAGGACATCCACACCCCGGAAGACCTCTTCGTGCGCGTGCGCGCTTCCTCCACGCTGCCGCTGATTATGCCGATGCGATTTATCGACGGCGCGCCGTACGTGGACGGTGCTTTGGGCTCGTCCGGTGGCATTACTATTGCGCAAGCAGAAAAGGCCGGATACGAAAAGTTCCTGTTTATTGGTACTAAGCCGCGTGGGTATGTGCGCCCGGAGGTCGCGCGCCCAGCCTTCGTCCGCCGCATCTTCCGCAGGTACCCCGCTATTGCCGACGCCCTTATAGCCCGCCCCGCCCTCTATAACGCAGCCAAAGATCGGCTTTTGGAGTTGGAGCGCCAAGGGAAGGCGCAATTATTTTTCCCGGAAGATATGCAGGTAGCCTCTACCGAACGCAACGTACACAAGCTGCGGGCGAACTATCAGGCAGGGAAAGCCCAGACCTACACGGAGTGGCCACGGTGGAAGGAATTCCTCCTCGATTAGTTCACTATGGGCGTTTCCTGTGAGATGTACCGCCGCTGGGGGTGGGGTCTCGGCTGGGAAAGTGGTGTGCCCAGTGTAAATGCCAGAAGGCCAGGGCTTGGAAAAGCCTTTCACGTGGCGCTTTCTTGAGAAATGCCTAAACTATTCCAGCGTGTTAGCAATTTTTGATGGAAATATATGGCTGAGCATCTTTTTCATAGTGCTGCTCGGCACGCTATTTGGCATGATCCCCTTCGGTCCGCTGCGCTTTGGCGCGGCAGGCACGCTGTTTGTGGGCTTGGCCTTCGGCTCGTTTATTGACCTAGATAAAGACATCTTAAGCTCCCTGCAAGAGCTGGGCTTGGGACTCTTTATTTATATGCAAGGCCTGTCCGCCGGTGAGCGCTTCTTCAAGGGCTTTTCCAAGCAGATGAAGCACATGCTCACGGCGACCATTGCGATTGTGGTGGCCGCGGGCGCAGCCCTCCTCTTTGGTGGCATGCTGGGGCTGGATACCTTGGCTTCCGTTGGTGTATTTGCCGGCGCCACGACTTCGACGCCGTCGCTGGCAGTTGCCCAGCAACAAACCGGTGAAGAGCTACCCGCCGTGGGCTACTCGCTGGGCTATCCCGTGGGTGTGGCGGTGGCCATTTTGGTCGTGGCATTCCTGCTCAAGCAGAATTGGCCCGCCAAGCACGATAAGGACAATTCTGCCTCCAAGATCTTCCGCTCCCGCACCATTCGCGTTACCAAAGACGTGCACTACGATGATTTGGAAGAAGAGTTCAAGGATCACTTTGTTATCGCTACCATTCGCCGCGGTAATAAAGTGCGCGTGGCAGGTGACCGCCCCGAACTGCGCAAAGGTGATATTCTGCGCGTGATGGTCACCAAGGCCAAGGCCCGTGAACTGACCCAAATGCTGGGCAAGCGTCAGCCGCAAACTCCGTTCGTGGATAAGCGCCTGGTCATCGAAACCGTGGCTATTTCTAACCAAGATATTGCCGGCCGCACCGTTGAGGAGCTCAACCTGTTCTCCCGCTATGGCGGTCGCATCGTGCGCGTGCAGCGCGGCGATGAGGAATTCTTGGCCAATAATGAAACTCACCTGGCTTCCGGCGATATCCTCGAGCTCATCGTGAAGTTTGACCGCTTGGGCGACATCAAGGATTACTTCGGTGACTCAATTAAGTCCTACTCCGAGCTGAACTGGGTAGCGTTGGGCGGTGGCCTCTTCCTGGGTTACCTGCTGGGCCAGGTCGTGGTTCCGATGCCGGGTGGCGCTTCCTTCGAGCTGGGCTTTGCGCTTGGCCCGCTGATTACCGGCCTTATCCTCGGTGCGCTGCACCGGACCCGCCGCATCCCATGGCAGGTGCCGGCCTCCATCAATACTGCGTTCCAGCAGTGGGGTCTAGTCATCTTCCTTGCTTCTGTCGGCCTATCTTCCGGCGAGGCATTCTTGTCCACTGCCTTCTCCTGGATGGGCCTGAAGTGCATGATCCTCGCCGCCATTGTCACCGTGGTGGTTGCGGTCCTATTCGCTGTAGCGAATCGCTTCATGGGTCAGTCCGAAACTCGTACCGCCGGCGGACACTCTGGCATCTTTGCTCAGCCGGCCGTGGTCAATTACGCCACGGGGCTGAGCTCCGACTCGCGCATCATGACCGGTTATGCGGCCACCATTGTGGTGGCGCAGGTGGTCAAAATTGCCGTTGTCCCTGTGATGTTGATGGTTTAACACTCAACGGAAAAGGCCGCTTCCCAGAACGGGAAGCGGCCTTTTTCTCTGCTATGTGGACCTGTGTGGTTTCTAATCCGCCACGAGGGTTTCCATGGTGAGCTCTGGGTGTTCCTTCTCAATGAAGGCGAGCTTCCACTTATCACCAAAGAGCGCGATGAGCTCGCCATCTTGGCGGGTAAAGATTTCCACGCCGCGCTGACGGCCGAGCTCTGGGGCGGATTCGGCATCGGTGCGGCGAGCCACGGAATAGGGGATAGGCTCGGTGACGGTTTCCACGTTGTATTCGAACTCCATGCGAGCCTGCATGACCTCGAACTGCATGGGGCCCACCGCCGCCATGACAGGGGAGGCATCGCCACGCGCCTCGTTCTTGAGAATCTGGACCACGCCCTCGGCCGCCAGCTGCTCCAGACCCTTACGGAAAGCCTTGTACTTGCCCAACGACTTCGCGCGCAGAATGCGGAAGGCCTCCGGCGCGAACTGCGGCATGGGCTTGAATTGCACCTTCTTGCCGGAATAAATGGTGTCACCAGGGGCAAGCGAGCCAGCGTTGACCAAACCCACGATATCGCCCGGATAGGCGGTATCCACGGTATCGCGCGTGCGACCAAAGACAGTCAGGGCGTACTTGGTGGAAAAGCTGCGGCCAGATTGGGCGTGGTTGACCTGCATGCCGCGCTCGAATTCACCGGAAACCACGCGCATAAAGGCCAAGTTATCGCGGTGCTTTTGGTCCATGCCTGCTTGGACCTTGAAGACGACGCCCGAGAAGTCATCGCTAACCTCGCGGACCTCATCAATGGCGCTGGTGGCAGCCTCAACCGCCTTCGGATCGGAGTCGCGCGAGTGCGGAGCCGGGGCAATAGCGCACAGGGTGTCCAAAATCTGGTGCACACCAAAGTTCAGCATCGCAGAAGCGAAGATGAGTGGGGAGGTCACGCACTGCTCAAAAAGTTCCTGGTCATGTAGGGCACCGTCGGCGGCAAGCAGCTCGGCTTCCTCGACTGCGGTCTCCCACACGTCTTCTTCCTTCTCACCGGCGGCATCCGGATCGAAGTGTTCTTCCGGGGCGATAGTGGAACCACCAGCGGTGCGGATGAAGTGAATGTACTCATCGGCCTCGCCATCATCGTTGATGTGTGCCAGGCCGCGGAAGTCACCGGCAATGCCTACCGGCCAGTACAGGGGCGTGGGCTGCAACTGGATTTCGTTGACGATTTCGTCAACAAGCTCCAAGGGCTCGCGGCCCACGCGGTCCCACTTATTGATCACGGTAACGATAGGCAGGCCGCGGGCCTTGCACACGCGGAAGAGCTTAAGGGTCTGGGGCTCGAGGCCCTTGGCGGCGTCGATAAGCATGACTGCCGCATCCACCGCGGTGAGCACGCGGTAGGTATCCTCTGAGAAGTCCGCGTGGCCCGGGGTATCGACCAGGTTAATCATGTAGGGTTCGCCCTCGTGGCCCTCCGGTGCATACTCGAACTGCAGCGCCGAGGACGCCACGGAAATGCCGCGGTCCTTTTCCATATCCATCCAGTCAGACACGGTGGACTTGCGGTTGCCCTTGCCGTGGACCGCGCCGGCCTCATTAATAACGTGTGCGTGCAGCGCCAGCGCCTCCGTCAGCGTGGACTTACCAGCATCCGGGTGGGCGATAACGGCAAACGTGCGGCGGCGCGAGGCCTCAGAAACGACAGAACTCATGCGCCATAGTCTAGTGGTTTCGCGCTACCACTCCACATTGAGGCGGCGCCCCAAATCATCAAAGACGCGACGAGCCACCGACAGCTTCTTCGCAATGGGGCGCTGGAGACCAGGTTTGCGCTTGTCGTTGTAGTATTCGCCGGATTCAAAGTGGATTCCCTCGGTGCCGGTCAAAAAGTAGGCGAGGTTTTCGCCGCCGTCGGCAGGCTTGCCAAAGGTCTTGCCAATCAGCCCGGAATACATCTTGGACATTATGCCGGTAGAGGACTTGGAAAAGTCAGTGGCAAGCACGCCAGGGTGGAAGGACACCGCGGAAAGCCCGTGGGCATCAAAATAACGGGTGAGCAGGATATCGCCCAGCTTGGCGTTGCCGTAGGCGCGCTCGGGGCTGAAGTGATCCAGGGTATTGGGATCACTGGGGTCGAATTGAGACATGAGGAAATTAGCTAGGGAAGCCGTTTGAACTACGTTCGCGTTATCCGCGCGCAGCTTGTCGCGTAGCAGCGAGGTCAACAGGAAAGGCGCCACCACGTTGACCTGCCAGGTGCGCTCAAAGCCATCGGCGGTGGTAGACGGGCCGTCGAAAATGCCGCCAGCGTTATTGCCTAGGGCGTGGATATGCTCCAGGCCCTCCAAGTCCTGTGCCAAGCGGCGAACTTGGCCCAAGGATTCGAAGTCCGCCAGGAAGTACTGGCCTTCGACTTCCTCAGCCACCGCGCGGGTCTTTTCCGGATTGCGGCCGATGATAACCAGGTTGTCTTGTGGCCGGGTGCGGTGCAACTGACGAGCTGCCGCGGCGCCCAATCCGCCCGATGCGCCGGTAATCACAATGGTCTTGGCAGTGCTATTTGGCGAAGTCATAGCACCAATCCTAACCGCCCACCGAGGGCACCGCCGGCTAGCAGTTTCCCTGGGCCGAAAGCAGGTCTATACTTCCGCTCGTGAAACATCTGCTTTCCATACGGCAGTGGGGACCGGCGCGCTTAACCGCCGCCGGCTTTCTTTTGCTCATTTTACTGGGAACGGTTTTGCTCATGCTGCCGTTCGCCGAGGCCGGCACCGCCCGCGCTTCTTTTTTGTCTGCGCTTTTTACCGCTACGTCTGCGGTATCGCTCACCGGACTTATCGTGGTGGATACCGGTAGTTTTTGGAGCCCGGCCGGCCAAGTGGTCATCTTGGCACTCATCCAACTGGGCGGCTTGGGCATCATGTCCCTGGCCTCGCTATCCGGCCTGCTTTTTACCGGCCGGATTAGCTTCAAAGCACGCAAGACGGGTGCCTATGAGGGGCGCCCCATTGCTCCTGGCGGAATCCGCAAGACGCTGATTTTTACCTTTGCCTTTACCGCGGTGGCAGAGATCATCATCGCTGTCATCGTGGCTGCGCGGTTGATGATTGGCTATGGGCACTCCTTTCCGCGCGCGGTATGGGAAGGCATCTTTCACGCCATTTCTGCATTCAATAACGCGGGATTTAGCACCAATAGCGATAACCTAGTGCCCTTTGTTGCCGATGCCTGGATTCTGCTGCCCTTAGCCGCCGCGCTGATCGGTGGCGGTTTAGGTTTTCCGGTGTGGGCGGAGCTGGTGCGCTTGGTACGCCGCGATCGTCACGTGGTTCATCGCATTTCCATTACCGCGCGCATGACGCTGGCGGCCACGACCGTGCTTTTGCTCGCCGGCAGCGTCTTTTTCGCGTGCATGGAATGGTCCGGGCTTTTATCCTCCATGTCGCTGGGGGATAAGCTGCTCAACTCCTTCTTTGCCAGTGCATCTCCGCGCACGGCGGGCTTTAATGCCATCGATTATGGGCAGGCACACCCCATTACGCTGATGGGTACCGACATTTTAATGTTCATCGGTGGTGGCTCGGCCGGTACGGCCGGCGGCATCAAGGTCACCACCGCCTGCGTGCTCTTGGCTGCCATGACCGCGGAGTTTTCGGGCCGGGAAACCACCACCATTGGCCACCGCAGCCTTCCACGTTCGGTGACTCGCCAGGCGCTGGCGCTGAGCTTTGCCGGGGTTCTGGTCGTCACACTGGGTGTGGCGGCGCTGCGCTTTTTTGATCCGGAGTTTAGCGGTGATCAAGTTTCTTTCGAAGTGCTCTCCGCATTCGCTACGGTGGGCTTGTCCACCGGAATTACTGCAAGCCTGTCTGCACCCTCGCAGATTGTGCTATGCCTCATCATGTACTTGGGCCGCGTTGGCCCAACCACCTTGGTAGCAGCGCTGGCGGCGAAATCCGTCAGCCGGCGCTATAGCTATCCCGAAGAAAGGCCGTTCCTTGGCTAATATTCTCAAGGCGTTGGGACGCTCCCGCGCCGGCATCGATATTCCACCCGTCGTCGTTATTGGACTAGGCCGATTTGGCTCCTCGCTAGCCCATGAGTTGATGGCCAATGGCGTTGAGGTCCTCGGCATCGACTCCAGCGAGAAGCGCGTGCGCGAAGAAGCGCCCTACCTCACCGAGACCATTGCGGCCGATACCACCGACCCAGAGGCTTTGCGTCAGCTGGGCGTGGAGGAGGTCGAGCGCGTCATTGTCGCCATCGGCTCCCATTTGGAAGATTCCATCCTCACCGCGTCCAATCTGGTGGAGTTGGGGGTCAAAGACATCTGGGCCAAGGCTGATTCGGAAGCACACGCGCGTATTCTCAGCCAGATTGGTACCCACCATGTCATCCGGCCAGAGCGTGATACCGGCCGCCGCGTGGCTTACCTTTTGGGCGGGCGTTTCCGTGATTTTGCAGAGATTGCCACCGATTATGGCGTGACCCAAATGGCCGTTCCTAGTTCATTGGTGGGCCGGCCGCTCGACCTTTCTGCCATCTGGCGCACGCACCGCGTGCAATTGGTTTCCGTGCGCCGCGCGGAAGGGGAGTGGGCCCCGCTTGCCGACGCCATCGAGCTCAACCCCACCGATTTCATCGTCGCCGCCGGCAGCCCCAAGGCCCTAGAAAAATTCTCCCAGTGCTAGCGAGAGTGGATCTGGTTCTGGGCCTTGCCTAGCCCGTCCGCCACGATGAGGCGGGCGGCCTCGGCCGCGGAGGCGATGGCGTCATCAAAGCCAGCGCCCGCATCCACGGGGCCCAATACGTAATCCGGAATGGACGAACCCTTGGGCGGCCGGGCAATACCAATGCGCACGCGCAGATAGTCGCGGGTGCCCAAGCGCTCGGTGAGCGACTTGAGGCCGTTATGCCCATTTTCATTTCCGCCCTGCTTGATCCGGATCCTATTGGCCGGAAGGTCCAGCTCATCGTGGAGAACAATGACGTGATCCGCGGCGATGCCAAGTTGTTGTGCCAGCGGCGCTACTGGATCGCCAGAAAGGTTCATAAACGTGCCCGAACGCACGGCAAGTACTTTCTGTCCCGCCCAGCTAAGCGGTGCCACCTGCACATCCATCCCGCGTACCGGCTCGAGTACGTCTCCCCCTGCGGCTAACAGATCATCGATGGCCATATAGCCCACATTGTGGCGGGTAGCGGCATACTTCGCGCCGGGATTGCCCAAGCCCACAATAAGCCACTCCGCCTCTAGCTCGTCCGGATTGAGGCCTGGTGTGGGTTTATTCTTCGAGCCAAAGAACCGCGCGAAAAAATCTCCTAAAGGTGCCACTGCACTAGCTTCCTCTCTCGGTAGGGTGGGGTGCTATGAGTCAGGTTATAAGCTCCCTTTCCCGTAGCGTAATCCCCGCGCCCATGGCCGGCGGTCCCACGACCCCGGAACTAGTGCGTGCCGCTCATGCCGCCGGTTCTTTTGGCACCTTAGGTGTGGGCTCTGCCAGCCTAGACGCTGCCCGCACACAGATTGACCAGTGTGCCGGCATTCCGTTTGGAGTAAACCTCTTTTGCCCACAACAGCCGCTTTCCGGGGCGCAACATGCCGCCGCACGCGAGCTGGCGCAGGCAGAAAACCGGCCACTGCCTGAGCCCGATTACTCTTTTGGTTTCGAAGAGAAGCTGGATTTAGCACTGCGCGGCGGTGCCCGCGTGGTGTGGTCCATGTTTGGAACCTTCACACCCGAACAGATAGAGCGAATCCACGCCGCGGGCGCAGAGGCCTGGACCACCGTCACCACCCCTGCGGAGGGAACCGTGGCCGCACGTCGGGGCGTCGACGTGCTTTGCGTCCAAGGCCCGGCCGCCGGCGGCCATCGTGGAACCTGGGACTTAGCCGCGACTCCCGATTCCCGGGATCTGGAAGAGCTAGTGTCCGACGTGCATACCGCAGCCCCTGATCTGCCTCTGATCGCTGCTGGCGGCCTGCGCACTGCAGAAGATATAGCCACCGCTATGTCCTGGGATGGCGTCGCCGCATGTTCCTGCGGTTCCGCATTTTTGCTCACCGAAGAGGCGGGAACGAGTGACTACAACCGGCAGCTACTGCGCCGTGGTGGGCAGACCGTGTCTACCCGTGCTTTCTCGGGCCGCTTTGCCCGTGGACTAGAAACTCAGTACACCCGCAGCCACCCCAACCTTCCACCGGTTTATCCGCTCTTGAACCCTGTACTTAAGGAACGCCGTGCGCAGCACGATGATGCCGTAGCCTACTGCCTCGTAGGAACCGAAGTGGAGAAAATAAACGGGGGTACTGTGGCCAACATCCTGAACCAACTATGCCAAAACCCACAGTAGTAGGCGCTAATATTTATGTTTGAAGATTTAATGCCACCCCCGTGACAGAAAAGGAATGAATTACGTGACTGCGAACGCACATGTTGGCCATGATGATTGGAACGAGCGCCTCGAGCTGGCGCAGCAGATGATTCCGCTCATCCACCAGCTGCACCGCAACAATAACGTTGTCACCACCATCTTCGGCCGCCCACTGGTGGGCCAGACCGATATCGACATCATCAAGTCTCACCGCTATGGCCGCCGCATCGCGCAGCGCCACCTGTCCACGGCGGAGACCTTGCCTATCCTGGTGGAATTGGCAGACATGAACCTGGGCGCCGCAAGCGTCGACCTCGGCCGCTTGGTCCTCGGGTGGGAGGAATCCAACGAGGAAAACCTCCGCATGTACTTGGAAGGCGAGCTGTGCGAGATCGTCGGTGCTGGCGTTGACCTAGAGACCACCGACGTCGTCCTCTACGGCTTCGGCCGCATCGGCCGCCTGTTGGCCCGCCTGCTCGTCGCCCGCGAGGCAGCTTACGGTGGCGTTCGCCTGCGTGGCATTGTCCTGCGCAAGAAGGGCGACGGTGACATCCTCAAGCGCGCTTCCTTGCTGCGCCGCGATTCCGTCCACGGTGCTTTCAACGGCACCATCTCTGTAGATGAGGAAAACGAGGTTATCTGGGCTAACGGCACCAAGATCCAGATGATCTACGCCAACGATCCCGCCGAGATTGACTACACCTCTTATGGCATCAATAACGCCATCTTGGTGGACAACACCGGCGCATGGCGCGACCGCGAGGGCCTGTCTCAGCACCTCAAGGCCAAGGGCATCTCCCGCGTGCTGCTGACCGCACCGGGCAAGGGCGATATCAAGAACATCGTCTACGGCATCAACAACGACAACATCAGCGATGAGGATCAGATTCTCTCCGCTGCATCCTGCACCACCAACGGCATTACCCCGGTTCTTAAGGTCATCAATGACCGCTACGGTGTAACCCACGGCCACGTGGAGACCGCGCACTCCTTCACCAATGACCAGAACCTCATCGATAACTACCACAAGGGCGATCGCCGCGGCCGCGCCGCAGGCCTGAACATGGTGCTTACCGCCACCGGCGCAGCCAAGGCTGTTGCTAAGGCTCTGCCGGAATTTGAGGGCAAGCTCACCGGCAACGCCATCCGCGTTCCTACCCCGGACGTGTCCATGGCTGTGCTCAACCTCGAGCTGTCCAAGGAAGTAGAGCGCGATGAGGTCAACGACTTCCTGCGCAATGTCTCTTTGCACTCCGACCTGCGCCAGCAGATTTCCTACATTGCCTCCCCAGAGGTTGTTTCCTCTGACTTCATCGGCAATACCCACGCCGGCATTGTCGACGGCGTTGCTACCATCGTCTCCGGCAAGCACCTGGTGCTGTACGTGTGGTACGACAACGAGTATGGCTACTCCAACCAGGTAGTACGCATCGTAGAAGAGCTCGCACACACCCGCCCGGTTGTTCTGCCGAAGCGCGTATCTCCGTCTGAGCTTTAAGCTCACCTAGCTCTAGCCCGCGGTTTCCGCGGGCTTTTGCCGTTTTCTCCCGGCTCCAACCACCCCACCCCGAAAAGCAGCCACACTATCGGCCTGGAAGCACGCCAATGGACTTGAAACGTGTCTGCATTATGCGGTTAATCCATTGGCTGCAGTGCTTTTGTCTGCAGCAGCCGTTTCGCGGTCCATGAACCAACGGCGGCGATGAGCAATGTTAAGAATGCCGCGACAGCGTAGCGTGCAGGAGTGTTGGCATTTATCGGCCACGCCGAAAAGGCAATTAGCCACAGGTAAGTCTTGGCGAGGACATCACCGCCGAGAGTTGCAGAAACAATGGTGCCCATGATGGTGAGGGCGAGTGCACTAATAATCCCGAAGCGCACCACGATGCACAGGGAAATCACCGCAATACTGAAACCTACACCTACGGCCAGCGGCAGTCGTCCCAATACAGCAGGAGCAGAAGTACCGGCGCAGATTGAAGCGAGCGAAGCAGCCGTGCACACGAATACTATTGCCCCAAAGATCCAGATGAGAAGGGCGTTAGGGCTATGACGTGATTCGCTGTAGCTTAGCGGCCACGCCGCCGCTAGCAGTGGCCACACTATGCAAGGGAGGACTCCCGCGCCCACAGGCAGTAGCGCAAAGACGAAGAAGCCGTGGACATAATCGGCAGGGTAGGTGAGGGCAATGACGGCTAAAGCCACGATGCTCAGTACTAGACACCCAATGAGCAAGGGGCTCGACGCCGCACGGTGCAGCCCGATCAGCGCGCCAGGTAGCTTGGAGCGAGCGGCAGCTCTCGGTGTAGCAGTTGGGGTCCACACCTCACCAGTGGTGATTGCGGCCGTATCTTCAGCGGTACCGCCCTGGCGCAGACGCAACCTAAGAGGTCGTATGCGGCGAGGAGTAAAGATTGCCGCGCACGTACCTACAGCCGCTAGAACCAGACATAGTACCGCGGCGGGCAGTGGACCTTCTTGCAGTAGCGGATCACCTGGATCGAGAGGAACAGAGTTCTGATGAATCCGCAGAGCAGGAAGCAATAACCTCATCGGCCACGCAGGTGGGAACGCCCACCACGCGTTGCCCTCGACAGTGCTCGGTAAAATTCCAATTTCTTGCCAGGCAATGCTTCCAGCTAAGGCGGCGACGAGGCCGCAGCGGCGCGCGCACCCTGCAGCGATCCCGGCGATCCCTATAGCCCCTAGGAAGGAATAGAGCCCAGCCACCACTAATAGCTGATGGTTGGCTCGGCCCTGAAGAGCCACGATTGCCCAAGAAAGACCGAAATTGAGGACATGAAAGATCGCCAAGCTAGAAAGGACGGCAAGATAGCGCGAGGCCTGTTCATAGTGGGCGTTGATCCGGCGCCACAGGGTACCGCCGCCGCGCGTACGGACTTCTCGGCGCTCGGGAATGGCGGCAAAAAGCGCAATGAGAGGTGCATACATGCCCGTGATGAACATGGACTGCCATCCCAAAACGCCGGTGGCGTCTTGTGTGGGAGAAGCCAGCGCGGAAAACAACGCTGTCATCACCACTAATGGTACGGCCAGTAGAGGGAGCCATTGCAGCGCGCTCCCGCGGCTGCGAAGGACCTCGGCGGAAAGGTAGCGATTAAACATGAGCCTCACCATCCGGGGAGGTCAGGCGGAAAAATTCGGGTTCCAGCTGACCGCTGGGAGCCAAGTTCTTAAGCGAACCGGAATAGCGGATGGTGCCCTGGGAGAGGATGGTGATGTCCTGGGCTAAGTGGACAATCTCACCGAGCTGGTGGGAGCTGACGATTACGGTATGACCGGCGTCAGCCAGCTTCTGCAGGAGCTCACGAAGCTCTACGATGCCCTGCGGATCAAGGCCATTTTGTGGTTCATCGAGAACGAGGATTTCGGGATCGCCAAGCAGTGCTTGGGCTAGGGCGAGCCGTGCCTTCATGCCAGTAGAAAATGACTTAGCCTTTTTCTTCCCAGCCCCGTTGAGGCCCACGATGGCAAGCGCTCGCTCTATCTCGGATTCTGGTAGACCGAGCAAGCGCGTATGGACGCGAAGATTGGCTGCTGCAGAAAGGTGCCCATAAAAAGCTGGACCGTTGACGGAAGCCCCCACGTGGTCGAGAACCCCGCGTGACCAGGGCGCACCAGCCACGCGAATAGTCCCGGAATCGGCGGTAAGCAGGCCTAGAAAGATGGAAAAGAGCGTAGATTTGCCGGCACCGTTTCGCCCTAAAAGAGCATGGACGCGACCAGGGGTGATGCGAAAATCTACGTCCCGCAAGACTGTGTGGGGGCCAAAAGACTTCGAGACGTGCTCAAAAGAGATGTCATAGTTCATACTGTGAAGTCTCGCGTGCCGGGGCGCGAAAATCTTCCGCCTACAAGACGGACTTCGCAGTGAATATCTCCTACTGCAGTAGGAGACTAGGCAATTCCAGCGCGCTGGGCGAACAGCACCAGCGCTACGCGGTCGCGAGCCGCAAGCTTAGACATGAGCGAAGAGACGTGCGTCTTTACCGTCGTTTCCGCAATGACCATCTCGGCGGCGATCTCGGAATTTGTAGCACCGCGTGCGATGAGCGAAAGAACTTCCATCTCGCGCCGGGTTACCAGGCTAAGCCCTTGGCGCTCCTGCGCGCTCAACTGGCCGCGGGTAAGGGCGGTGCGATAGGCCTCCAAAACTGGTCCGGTGACCTGAGAGGCCAGCACCGATTCGCCCTTGGCGACGTCCCGGACTGCCCCCGCTAACACCTCCGGATCCGCATCTTTGAGGAGGAACCCATGCGCGCCAGCGGCGATAGATTGAGCCACCAATTCTTCTTCATTAAACGTGGTGAGCATGATGATTCGGCATTCGGGGATGCGGGAAAGGATCGCTTGGGCCGCAGCGATGCCGTCCATGCCGGGCATTCGGATATCCAGGATGGCTACGTCAGTGCGGTGGCTCAACGCTGCGGTGACGGCTTCGGAGCCGGTATTGGCGGTGGTCACGACCTCAATATCATCTTGTGCGTTAAGGATGGTAGACAATGCGGCAATAAGCATCGCTTGGTCATCGGCGAGTAGGACACGAATCTTAGACACGGTTTTCCTTCTGCAAGGGTAGTTCGGCGCGCAGGATGAACTTTGTTGCATCACCCGAGCTCTCTAGTTTTCCACCTAACGTGTGAGCACGCTCTTCGACGCCAATGAGGCCGACTCCGCTGCCAGTAACTTCGCTGGGAGTAGGGGAGGGATTGGTAGAGGTAAGGGTGATCTGAGCGGCGTCGGCAAGCGCGAGCTCTACTTCTACGTGCGTGCCAGGGCCCTGGTGACGCAGCGCATTGGTCAGGCCTTCAGAAATGATGCGTACCAAGGCCAATTGCGTAAGTGCAGGCGCCTCATAGGTCTCTGGTAAGTCCGCTGCAATTTCTAAGCCCGCCGCGCGGAAACCGTCGATGATGCCCTCGATGTGCTCAAGCTGCTCTGTCGGCTTGAGAGCGGAAGGACCGGTGCTCCGCAGTGCCGTGACAATGCCGCGGACCTCTTCCAACGCAGAATCCGCGCCCTCACGAATAGTGGCAAGAGCATCCTGGGCAGCGTCACTATTTACACGCCCGGCAATGATCCCGGCATTCGCCTGAACCTTGATCAAAGTTAGGGAATGCGCGAGTACATCGTGCAATTCCCTAGCAATGAGCAGGCGCTCTTCTTCTTGGGCTTGGTGGAAACGCTCCTGGGCTAGCCGCTCGCGCTGGCGTGCCAGGTCGAAGTAGCGTGCGGCGATGAAGTAGGTGCTGCCCAAAACCGCCCAATGCACCACCACCATGGCCAAATAACGGAGGTCTAACTGGTAGTGCAGCAGGAATGACTCCGGATCTATGCGCCACATGAAGGGCGAGATGAAGGAGCCAAGAATCGTCAGCGCCAGCACCGTGCGGGGAATGGCACGGCGCGTGACATAGCGGGAGGTGGCATACACCGCCATGGGTGCAGTCAGGGCCCAAGGGGTAAGCCCTAGATTGGTGGGCAGCTGGCTCATCCAGGCCACGGCCCATGCCGCGAGCAGCACAATAAAGCCCGTGGCGCTGAGCACGGGACGGCTCCGCCAGATCCACATAAATGGCAGGAATAGCAACGATAGACCTGCCTGAATAATCTCAATTATGCTGGGATTCTTCGCAGCAGAAATCACATAAAACAGCGCAATGAGCACCGCCACCGCGGTGAGGATTTTATCTCCCAAACGCGCTCGCGCGGCGGTGTCAGTGCTCATAAAGGAAGATAGTAATACAGCCCTGAGTGCTACTTCTTCTTATCCTTCTTCTTGCCCTTCTTGGACGTCTTCTTCGCTGTCTTTTGCGCGGACTTGCGCTCAAGCTTGGCGGCGACGTCCGGCACGTAGCGGAACTCTTCGCGGGCAGGGCGTTCATAGGTTTCGCCATCGGAATCTGGGCGCTGCGGGATCTCCGGCATCTCGCGCTCGAGCTTCTCGTACGGAATGGTGCTCAGAAGGTGCGAAATGACATTGATGCGCGAGCGCTTCTTGTCTTCTGATTCCACGGTGTACCACGGCGCGGTTGGGGTATCGGTGTGGATGAACATCGCATCCTTGGCACGGGAGTAGTCCTCCCAGCGGGTAATGGACTGCAGATCCATAGGGGAGAGCTTCCAACGGCGCAGCGGATCGTTGCGGCGGGATTCAAAGCGCTTAATCTGCTCTTCATCAGAAACAGAGAACCAGTACTTGCGCAGCATGATGCCGTCTTCGACCAACATCTGCTCAAAGGTGGGTGCTTGGTGCAGGAAGCGGACGTATTCCTGATCGGTACAAAAGCCCATGACGCGCTCGACACCGGCGCGGTTGTACCAGGAGCGGTCAAAGATGACGATTTCGCCCTTGGTGGGCAGCTTTTCCACGTAGCGCTGGAAGTACCACTGGCCCTGTTCGCGAGAGTTCGGTGCGGGCAGTGCCTCGATGCGGCAGGTGCGCGGGTTGAGGTACTGGGTGATGCGCTTGATCGCGGAGCCCTTGCCGGCGGCGTCGCGGCCCTCCATGATGATGACTACGCGGGCGCCGGTTTCAACGACCCATTGCTGCATGTCCACGAGCTCCGCTTGGAGGCGCTCGAGCTCCTTTTCGTAGGCCTTCTTGTTGAGTTTCTTAGGGGCTTTACTGCTTTTTGTGCTCATTAGTCCAGCTTAACCGGCACTAGCGGCTGGGATGAAAACGGGACCGCCCACTTTGGAGTGAGAACCTGGGCACAGCCTAGGAGCAGGTACAGCTGGGGCCGCAGCCGGGCTCGCCATAGCGGGTGGTATTGGAAATATGCCCCAAGCCTTCGATGGCGATGGTGACGTTTTGGCCGTCCTCGATAAATTGCTGCGGGGTGCGGGCAAAGCCCACGCCCTCCGGTGTGCCGGTAATGATGACGTCGCCCGGATTGAGTGGATAGAGCTGCGAGCAGAACTCGATGAGCTCGGCAACGGAAAAGATGAGGTCATCGGTATTATCTCGTTGCCTTTCCTCACCGTCTACGGTAGTGGTAAGCACAGCTCCGGACCCCGGTGACCATTCATCCGCGGTGGTAAGCCAAGGGCCGAAGCCGGCGGTGCGATAAAAGGATTTACCAGCATGGAACTGGCTAGTCTGGCGTTGGAAGTCACGCAGTGTGTAGTCATTCATGATGGCGTAGCCAGCCACATAATCCAGTGCCTCGTCGCGGCTGACACGGTGGGCGCGCTCGCCGATGATGACCGCCAACTCTCCCTCATAATCCAGCCTTTGTGTGCCATATTCGGGAATGAACACATCATCATAGGGGCCGGTGAGGGCATCGGCGAACTTGATGAACAAGGTGGGATATTCGGGGAATTCGCGTCCCATCTCGCGAATGTGCTTGGCGTAATTGAGCCCCACGCAGATGACTTTGCCGGGAGTTGGTACGACAGCCTCCAAGTCGGCGTGGTCAAAGACCACGGGCTCGCCGGAAAGCTGGGCGGCCTTGCGCCAATCCTCGCTGCGCAGCAGCTGGCCCACGTCTTCATAATCCAATTCAACACCCACGTAATCGCCGTCAATGCGGATAGCGGAAGTGCCAAAGCCAGTGCGTAGGGTAGCCAATTTCATGGCGACTATCCTACGCGCAAGATTTCCTCGACCGCGTCGGCGCAAAGGATGGGGATTTCTGCCTTTTCTTGCTTTGCCCAAGGCTTAAGCACAAACGACGCCGGGTCCATGCGCCCCGGTGGGCGACCGATTCCTATCGAAAGACGCTGATAGTCTTTGGTGCCCAGGGACTTTGTGGTTGAACGCAACCCATTGTGGCCATGGTCGCCGCCGCCTGTGCGGAGCTTAATGGTGCCGAAATCGAGTTCTAGCTCATCGTGAACAACGATGATGTCGGCGGCGGAGAGATGAAAGTATTGGGCCAAAGCTTTGACCGGCCCGCCGGAAAGGTTCATATAGGACCGTGGCTTTGCGCAGATAATCTTGCGGCCGCCAGCCATGCCCTCAGCGACTTCGGTGTTGGTCTTTTTGTGCACTGAAAAGCTGCTCATGAGCTCTCCTGCGAGTTCATCTGCCACATCGAAGCCGATATTGTGCCGGGTGCCTGCGTACTTGGGGCCGGGGTTGCCAAGGCCTACTACGAGAAGTGGAGTCACGCGCTCAATTGTCTCATAGGCAGAGAGTAAAACGGCAAGGCCGCCGCGAGAAGCGAATCTCACGGCGGCCTATGCGTGTGAAGGGGAGGGGATTACTCCTCGGAGTCGGAGGACTCTTCGCCCTCATCGACGGACTCGGCGCCAGCGTCAGCGCCGCCTTCCTCAGCAGCTTCGGCTGCTTCCTCGAGCTCTTCATCAACCTCAGGCAGGGAGATGGAGACGATAACGGTGTCTTCCTCTGCCACCAGGGTGGTGTCTTCCGGCATGGTGACGTCGGCTGCGGTAACAACCGCGCCGTCCTCGAGACCCTCGATGGAAACCTCGAGCTCTTCCGGAATGTTCAGTACGTCTGCTTCAACCATCAGTACGTCAGCATCCTGGATGTGCATGGTGCCTGGGGCCGGCTCGCCGGTCAGGGTGACCGGAACCTCAACCTCAACCTTCTCGCCACGCTTAATGGCAAGGAGGTCAACGTGATCGATGTCTAGGGTCAGGACATTCTGGTCAACGTGCTTAACCATGGTCAGGTACTGCTCGCCGTCGATCTCCAGCTCCAGAACGGCGTTGACACCGTTGTTGCGGACGAGGGACTGGATGTCCAGCAGCGGAACTGCGAAGTGAACCGGCTCCTGGTGGCTACCGTAGATAACGCCTGGGACCTTCCAGTCGCGGCGCAGGCGGCGTGCGACACCCTTGCCAAACTCGGTACGTGCTTCAGCCTTGATTACTGGGCGCTGTGCCATGCTTCATTCTCCTTAGTCAAAGTAGTGCGGCGCGGCCAACGCGATAAAAACGACGAAAGCCTGCCGATGGACGTCTTGGACGAGTCATCGCAGGCGTATATAAAAAGCAACATGCTCTAACTTCAATCGCGTCGATAACGGCTTCCTCATCCTGAGGTCGCCCTCGCCGAGACTGAGTTAGATTAGCACGCGCACCAGAAGCAAATCAAAAGCCGCCGAGGGAAATCTCGGCGGCCCTGCGCTTAGGCGCGATCGAAAAGGGTGGTCACGGAACCATTCTCAAAGATCTCGTGGATGGTCTGTGCCAACAGCGGTGCAATGGATAGCACCGTGAGGTTGGACCAGCCCTCGGTGGACTGCGGGAGGGTATCGGTGGTGATAACTTCCTCCGCGCCGCACTCGGACAGGCGCTCGCGGGCTGGATCGGAAAAGACGCCGTGGGTGCAGGCGATGATGACCTTCTTCGCACCGGCGTCCTTCAGAACGCGCACGGCGCCGGCGATGGTGCCACCGGTGTCAATCATGTCGTCGAGAAGCACGCAGTCCTTGCCGTCAACATCGCCTACCACGCGGTTGGACACCGTCTTATTGGCCTCGGTATTGGAGCGGGTCTTGTGTACGAAGGCCAGTGGGGCATCGCCCAAGTCGTGGGCCCACTTTTCCGCAACCTTCACGCGGCCGGCGTCCGGGGAAACCACGGTGATGTTATCGGTGGCGTACTTGGACTTGATGTAATCGGTCAGGATGGGCTGAGCGTGCATGTGATCGACCGGGCCGTCGAAGAAGCCCTGGATCTGATCGGTGTGCAGGTCCACGGACACGATGCGGTCCGCACCAGCAGCCTGCAGAAGGTCTGCTACCAGGCGGGCAGAAATCGGCTCGCGGCCCAGGTGCTTCTTATCCTGGCGTGCATATGGGTAGAAGGGCAGGATGGCGGTGATGCGCTTAGCGGAGCCGCGCTTCAAAGCATCGATCATGATGAGCTGCTCTACCAGCCACTTATTGAGCGGCTGGGTATGAGACTGCATTACGAAGCAGTCGGCACCACGCACGGACTCTTCAAAGCGGATGAAGATTTCGCCGTTGGCGAAGTCGCGGGCGGTGGTAGGAACCAGATCGGTCTTGAGCTCCTTAGCCACAGCCTCTGCCAACTCTGGATGTGCACGCCCAGAGAAGAGCTTCATGTTCTTGCTGCTACCAGTTACCTTGCCAGTCATGGGAGAATATGCCCCTTACTTTTCGTTGTCCTGCGCACGGGCTGCGGCCTCAGCCGCGGGAGTACCCGGACGCTTCTTTTGAACCCAGCCCTCGATGTTGCGCTGTTTGCCACCGGAGACTGCGAGTGCTCCCGCAGGAACATCGTCTTTAATTACTGTACCCGCACCGGAGTATGCGCCATCACCGACATTGACCGGAGCGATAAACATTGTGTCAGAACCGGTGCGCACGTGGCTGCCGATGGTGGTGTGGTGCTTGTTTACGCCGTCGTAGTTGACGAAGACCGAGGAGGCACCGATATTGGACTGCTCGCCCACGGTGGCATCGCCGATATAGGTCAGGTGCGGCACCTTGGAGCCGCGGCCAATCTGGGCGTTCTTTGCCTCTACGAAGCCGCCGAGCTTTCCGTCCTCGCCCACGACGGTCTTCGGGCGGATATAGGTAAACGGGCCGACCTTAGCGTTGGTACCAATGACGGAATCGCTGCCATGGGTGCGCACGACGGAAGCGCCCTCGCCCACCTGCATATTGGTCAAGGTGGTGTCGGGGCCAATCTCGGCGTTATCGGCGATGCTGGTAGCGCCCCACAGCTGGGTGCCCGGGTGAATAATGACATCGGAGCCCACGGTGACGTTGACGCCAATCCAGGTGGTCTCTGGATCCACGATGGTGGCACCGCCGCGCATCGCCTTTTCTACCATCCGGCGGTTGAGCTCACGGCCGGCAGCGGCGAGCTGCACGCGGTCATTGACGCCCGCGAGTTCGGCCGGATCCGCTGCTACGTGCGCGCCGACGCCGTGTCCTGCGGTGCGGGCAATCTCGAGCACATCAGTGATATACAGCTCGCCTTGGGCGTTATTGGAGTCGAGCTTCTGGAGGGCGTCGGCAAGCACGCGCCCATCAAAGGCAAAGACGCCGGAGTTGACCTCATCGACCTGGCGCTGCTCTTCGGTGGCATCCTTTTGCTCCACGATGGCAGACACGCTGCCGTCCTCAGCGCGAATGATGCGGCCGTAACCGGTCGGGTCATCGAGGCGCATCGAGAGCACGGTGACCGCATTGCCCTGCTCGGTGTGCGTGGCGCGCAGGCCCTCGATGGTCTCTGGGGTAAGCAGCGGGACATCGCCGTTGGTGACAATGACGGTGCCCTCGAAGTCCGGAATCGGTTCCAAGCCGCAGGCCACGGCATGACCGGTACCCAGCTGCTCCTCCTGCACCGCCTGCAGTACCTCGCAGTCCAGCTCCTGGGCGATGGCATCCACGGCGGGGGAGACCTGATCGCGCTGGTGGCCCACCACCGTCACGATGCGCTCCGGGTTGATCCCGGCCGCAGCATGCAGAGCGTGGCCGAGCAAAGTGCGCCCGCCAATCTCATGCAAGGTCTTCTGCTTGGTGGACTTCATGCGGGTGCCGGCGCCAGCCGCAAGGACGACGACAGCACACGAGGTTGTTGCTACCACGGGTTATTGAACTCCTGGGGTCGAGTCTGATTCTTATCCGGACTACATCCTATAGCCCGAGTGCGATTTATGTGTGAGAAACCTCTTTCAGGCCGCGGGCGCGCCACACACCGAGGAAACCAATGAGGGCAAGGAAGAGCAGCGCCGCCTCAGGTCCGGCCAGTGCCACCACGGAGGAGATGCCACCGACGATAAGCAAGATAATGCCCATCATCGTATTGGCCGCACCTACGTACTGGGTGCGCTTATCGCCGCCGGCCATATCCACCACGTAAGTCTTACGCGCCACGCGAATGGCCGTGTGCGCCAGGTTCACGGCGAAGAAGCCAATCGGCATGACCCAGGCATTGACCGCATCCGGTGCCCAGTGCGAGCTGGCGACCAAAAGCACCAGCACGACGGAGGCCACGGCCGCGCCCACGGCCATGGTGTTCTTAGAGGACTTATCCGAATACACACCGGAGATGCGCCCGCCCACCAGAGAGGCTAGGCCGGAAGCTAGCACGAATCCGTAGAGCCCAGAAAGGTTGCTGCTGAGCAGCACAATAAAAGAGGTCGATAGCGCCGAAACGAGCAGGAGCGCGCGGACGATGACGAAGTTACGAAATTGGCCGTCGCTGGTAAAAAGCTGCCAGGTATCTTGCCACCAGCGCTTATCGATGCCCCCTTCGGCTTCCTCTGGCACCGGCTCATCCACGTGCGAAAAGACCCACGCGGCAATGGCCCAGGTGGACGCACCAATGGCGAGGACCGTGCCCATCATGGGAATGCTGAGCTCGCCCAAAAAGTAGAGGATAATGCCGGTCAGCAAAGTAGCACCGCCACCGAGGGCTGCCGCGCTACCGGTCACCCGGCCGCGTGCGCCCTTAGAAATCGTGCGCGCCTGCACGTCCTTGCCCGCAATCGAGCACAGCGCGCGGAAGAGGGAAAGTGACGCCAAGGCCACCAGCACCACCACGCCCAATACAGCCCCGCGGGTAAAAAATGCCGCGAGCGCGATGACCGCGGCGGATACCGCTTGGCCCAAAGAGCCGATAATCCACAAGCGCTTGCGGGCCCTATATGTAGTCACCCACGGGGTCAGCGCCGCCTGCGGCAGCATCGAACCGGACTCGCGGATGGGGGTGAGCAGACCGGTAAAGAACGCAGGCACTCCGGCCGCACTAAAGAGCGCGGGCAGCACCGTCTTGGCGGCAACAATCTGATCGCCCAAATTTTGCAGACCATTGGACCAGATGAAATACCGGGCATTGGAATTAGACATGAGAAATGCGATCTTTCAGAGAAACGAGTTGGTTAAATAAGAGCCATGCTGACACGCCGGAGAGTAAAACACGGCCGCAGTCACGCCGAAATTCTACCCGCGCGGCAGGAGGCCTAAGAATCATGCACGATGTTGATCCCCTCATCAATTCGCTGTATCAAGCCTTCGATCTTCTCGGCGTGGTTTTGAACGGCATCATTGGCGGCACCCTTGCCCGCCGCCGTGAATTCGACATCGTGGGCTTCGTGTTCCTCGCCCTCTTTTCTGGGCTGGCCGGTGGCATGATCCGTGACATGCTCATCGGGGATGGAGCAGCGGCAGCGATCTCAGACCCGTGGTACCTCGGCCTTGCTTGCTGTGGTGCGCTTATTGCGTTTCTTATCGATCTCAAGGGCAAGGCGTGGGAGCTTTTCCGCGAACACGGCGATGCCATCATTCTCGGCGTGTGGTCCACCACCGGCTGCGTTAAAGCGCTCACCCACGGCATGCCCCTTATTCCCTGTGTCTTTCTGGGCGTGCTTACCGCGGTGGGCGGAGGAATGGTCCGCGATATAGCTTCGGGGGAAATCCCGTCCATCTTTGGCGGCAGCCCCCTGTATGCCGTGCCGTCTATCCTCACCGGCATCGTCATGGTTACCTTTGCTGATTACGGACAGTTTGCACTCGGCATGGTGGTCGCGCCAATCGTCGGCAGTGGCATGGCGATTTTGTCCTATTGGCGCGGCTGGGTCCTGCCCCGCGCCGGTGTAGCTCCCGTTAACTACTCCGCGGCCCAAGTGGCGGCGATTGCGAAGAAAGCCGAGCTCAAAGGCTTTCGCCGCGGCAGGAAGAAAAACTAAAAAAGCTTCCCCACCAGGACTCGAACCTAGAATGACGGTACCAAAAACCGTAGTGTTGCCGATTACACCATGGGGAAACACAGCAAAAGCTGTAGGCATAGCGTACCTGACACCCCCGGGTAAATCACAAATTGCGGGGCAAAGGATAGGGTGGAGGGCATGGCTCGACAAAGGATGACCGGCCGGGAACGCCGCGAACAACTCATTTCCATCGGACGCGCTGCATTCGCGGAACTAGGCTTTGAAGGAACCAGCGTCGAAGAGATCGCGGCACGCGCCGGGGTATCCAAACCCGTTGTCTATGAGCACTTCGGGGGCAAGGAAGGCCTTTATGCGGTGGTTGTTGACCGCGAGATGCTGGCCCTGGAAAAGGTCATTACTGATTCCTTGAAGACCGGCAGCTGGCGCGAGCGCATCGAGCAGGCCGTCATGGCCATTTTGACCTATGTTGAGGAAGAAACTGATGGCTTTCTCATCCTGGTGCGCGATGCCAAGCCCGGTGACGAGCGCAGCTTCTCCACGTTGTTGAATTCCGCGGTGGGCCAGGTTTCCTATATTTTGAGCGAAGCATTTGAGCACCGTGGCATCGACCCGGATTTGGCGGATATTTACGGTCAAGCGCTGGTGGGAATGGTATCGACCACCGCGCAATGGTGGCTGGATGAGCGCAATCCGGACAAGGAAGTCGTCGCCACGCATATTGTCAATCTATGCTGGAATGGTTTGTCCGGTATGGAAGTAAAGCCCAAGCTAGGAGGCAAATAATTGGCGACCCCAATGCTGGCCGGCCTGCTCAAGGTAGCGGCCTCGGATCCCAAGCTCAAGGGCATGATTTCTCATGTGGGCGAAGACCTCCACATCACAGGCTTGGATCAGTCCCGGCCGTGGGCCTTGGGCACCTTGGCTCATCATGCCCCAGTGCTCGTGGTAACCGCTACGAGCCGCGAGGCCGAGGACCTCACGGCGGAGCTTACGGCGATGCTGGGGCAGAAGGTGGCCATGTTCCCCGCCTGGGAGACCCTGCCACACGAGCGCCTGAGCCCCGGCGTAGACATCATCGGCCGCCGCGCTGAAGTTCTGCACAATCTCGATAGCCTGCAGGTCATCGTCACCGCCGCCCGCGGCCTGTCCCAGCCCATCCTGCAGGAGGTGGAGGGCCGCGCTCCCGTCCACCTCGAAGAAGATCAAGAATATGACTTCGATGAGGTAGTCCGCGAGCTCGAGTTCCGCGCCTATAAGCACGTAGACATGGTGGCTAAGCGCGGCGAGTACGCTACGCGCGGCGGCATCATCGATATTTTCCCCACCACGCTGGATTATCCGGTCCGCGTGGAGTTTTGGGGCGATGAGATTACCGATATCCGCCAATTTTCCGTAGCTGACCAGCGCACCATCCCTGAAATCGAGGTGGGCCGCGTAGACATTTTCCCGGCCCGCGAGCTGCCTATTACGGACGCCATTGCCAAGCGTGCGGCCGATCTCGCCGTTAAGCACCCCGGCAATCCCGCCTTGGTGGAGCTTTTGACCAAGGTAAGCGAGCACATTCCGGCCGAAGGTATGGAAGCGCTCCTGCCCGCGCTTTCCGACGCCCCCATGATCACCCTCCCCGAATTCCTGCGCCCCACCACCCACGTGGTGATGGTCGGCCCGGAAAAGATTCGCCGCCGCGTGGCGGATCTAGAAAAGACCGATGCGGAATTCCTCGCTGCCGGTTGGGAAGCCGCGGCCATGGGTGCCGATGGCCCGCTGGCAACCGAAGGGCTCGATACCGAGGCATCCAGCTACCGCTCCTATGAATCCCTCGAGGTCTCCATAAGCGAGGCCGGCCTGCCCCTGTGGACTTTCTCCCCACCGGGAATGCTCGCCGCCCCGGAAGAGGAGACCCTCCCGCTCGAATTCGAACCAGGGCCCACCCCGCGCGGCAATATCGAAGAAATCGATGCCATGATGGCCCAACTCCTCGCGCACACCAACGCCGGCGGCCGGGCAGCCTTCATCGCGCCGGCGCAAGGCGCCATCAAGCGTATGGTGGATCGCTTTGCAGAAAAGGGCATCCGCACCAAGGTAGCCACCCCTGGCTGGGAACCCACCGCCGGTGAAGTCACCCTCTACCAAGCACTAAGCCACGCCGGCCTGGTATTTCCTAAGGTGAAAAAGCCCAAGGACGCTGAGCCCCTCCCACTGGTCGTTGTCACCGAGACGGATCTGACCGGTAACCGCGTAGGCGATATCGCCGAAGCAAAGCGCCGGCCCGCCAAACGCCGCAATAAGGTTGACCCGCTGGCCCTCAAGCAGGGCGATTTTGTGGTGCACGAGACCCACGGCATTGGCAAGTTCCTCAAGATGGCCGAGCGCACCATCCAGTCCGGCGATGAAACCAGCCGCCGCGAATACATCGTGCTCGAGTACGCGCCCTCCAAGCGTGGTCAACCCGCCGATCAGCTCTGGGTTCCCATGGACTCGCTGGATCTGCTCAGCAAGTACACCGGTGGCGAATCGCCTCACCTGTCCAAGATGGGCGGTTCCGACTGGAAGAACACCAAGAAGAAGGCGCGCGCGGCCGTGCGCGAAATCGCCGGCGAGCTGGTTGAGCTCTACGCCAAGCGCCAGGCCGCGCCGGGGCACCAATTCTCCCCGGATAATCCGTGGCAGGCGGAGATGGAGGATAATTTCCCCTTCGTCGAAACCGAAGACCAGATGCTGGCTATCGACGCCGTCAAGCACGATATGGAGTCCACAGTGCCGATGGACCGCGTCGTCGTCGGCGATGTGGGTTACGGCAAGACCGAGGTGGCCATCCGGGCCGCCTTCAAGGCCGTGCAGGACGGCATGCAGGTGGCCGTCCTCGTGCCCACCACGCTGCTGGCGCAGCAGCATTTTGATACCTTCAGCGAGCGTATGACCGGCTTCCCCGTCAAGATTGAGGTGCTTTCGCGCTTTACCTCAAAGAAGGAAGCGAAGGACATCTTCAAGGGCCTAGCCGATGGCAGCGTCGATATCGTCGTCGGCACCCACCGCCTCCTCCAGACCGGTGTGCACTGGAAGAACCTCGGCCTCATCGTCGTGGACGAGGAGCAGCGCTTTGGCGTGGAGCACAAGGAACACATCAAGGCGCTCAAGGCCAGCGTGGATGTGCTCACCATGTCCGCGACACCTATTCCGCGCACCTTGGAGATGTCTATGGCGGGCATCCGCGAGATGTCCACCATCTTGACCCCGCCGGAAGACCGCCACCCGGTGCTGACCTACGTCGGCGCTTACGAGGACAAGCAGGTAGCCGCGGCCATCCGCCGCGAGCTGCTGCGCGATGGTCAGACCTTTTTCATCCACAACAAAGTCTCTGATATCGAAAAGAAGGCCCGCGAGCTGCGCGACCTGGTACCGGAGGCCCGCGTCGTCGTCGCGCATGGCCAGATGAACGAGGAGGTGCTCGAGCAGACCGTCCAGGGTTTCTGGGACCGCGAGTACGACGTCTTGGTGTGTACCACCATCGTGGAAACCGGCCTGGATATCGCCAATGCGAATACCCTCATTGTGGAAAACGCCCACCATATGGGCCTGTCCCAGCTGCACCAGCTGCGCGGGCGCGTGGGCCGCTCCCGCGAGCGCGGCTATGCCTACTTCCTGTACCCCAAGGGAGCTACGCTCACGGAAACTTCCTATGACCGCCTGGCAACTATCGCGCAAAACAATGACCTTGGTGCTGGCATGGCCGTAGCCATGAAGGACTTGGAGATGCGCGGTGCCGGCAACGTCCTTGGCGCCCAACAGTCCGGCCACATTGCCGGTGTGGGCTTCGATCTCTACGTGCGCCTCGTTGGCGAGGCGGTCGAGACCTTCAAATCGCTCGCCCGCGGCGAGGCCCCCACCGTTACCGATGAGGGCCCGAAGGAAATCCGCATCGATCTCCCCGTGGACGCGCATATTCCGGAAGGATATATCGACTCCGAGCGCCTGCGCCTAGAGGTCTATCGCAAGCTTGCGGCCTCGCAGAATGACGATGATCTCAAGGCCGTCATCGAGGAAATGAAAGACCGCTTCGGCCCGCTGCCGCAGGAGGTCCTGCGCCTGCTTTCCGTTGCTCGCCTGCGCCACCAGGCGCGCCGCGCCGGCATCTCCGATATCACCGTTCAGGGCACCCGCGTCAAGTTCCACCCCGTGGAGCTGCCGGATTCCAAGCAGGTGCGTCTCAAGCGCCTATATCCGGGCTCCAGCTTCCGTGCGGCGGCGAAGGCAATCAACGTGCCGTTCCCCAAAGCTGGGCGCAATGTCACCTCGCCGAAGCTGCGCGATACCGAGCTCATTCAGTGGGCGGCGGACTTCCTAAGCGCGCTTTTCGACGTCGACGCCATCAACGTCAGCGGCGCCCAGCCGACCTCGAACGTGGTCAGCGTAGGGGAGTAGCTAGAGGGTGAGCCAGCCGGTGCTCAAGCCCCAGATGGCGGTGGCGGCACCGGCCAAGACAATGGCCACCACGCACCACTCGAAGGTGTTGAAGATGCGTTCCTTCTTCCACAACCGGGTGCCGACATACGGGATAAGTCCCGGTACCACGGCCAATGCGCCGAGCAGGACGTAGACGAGGTCGGCCGCATAAATCAGCCACAGGGAATAGATAAACGCGAGCAAAGAAATGACCAAATGCTTGCGGTTATCCTTGCGGCTGACCTCTGGTCCGGAAAGATCGAACTTGATACCCGCCTGCGGGTGAGACAGCCCCTTGCCCCGCAGCGCCAAGAGCAATAGGTACAGCGAAGAAAAGATATAGGGCAGCAAGTACATGATGGTTGCCAGCTGCACCATGGCGTTATAAGACGCCTCGTTGAGGTAGAAGACGATGATGAACAACTGGATGGCCATCGTGGAAATCAGCTGCGCTACCCACGGCGCACCCGCCACGTTAATGGTGCCAATGCGGCGGGGAATGAGGCCGTCGATGGCCATCATCACGATGGGCTCGGCGCACAACATCTGCCAGGAGACGTAGGCACCCAAAACCGACAAGCACAGTCCAATAGACACCAGCGCGCCGCCCCAAGGTCCGATGACCTCGGTGAGCACGGAGGCCATGGAATTATCCGGCAGCGCGGCCAATTCTTCCTTGGTCATCACGCCAAAACTCAGGGTAGACACGGAAACCAGCAGCGCCAGCACGGAGAAGAAGCCGATGACGGTCGCGCGGCCGACGTCGGTGCGCTTAGAAGCCTGCTTGGAATAAACGGATGCGCCCTCCACACCAATGAAGACCCACACGGTAAAGAGCATGATTCCCTGGACCTGCTCAAAGACGCTGGCCTCAGACGCGCGTCCCCAGAAATCCAAGGTGAATTTATCCCAGCTGAACCCGAGGAATGCAATGAGCACCACAAAGGCCAGGATGGGCACAATCTTGGCAATTGTGGTGATGAGGTTCATGAACGCGGCCTGCTTGATGCCGCGAGCAAGGACCGCAAAAATGCCCCAAGATAGGAGGGAGACGGCGATGGCGGAGGTCCAGTAATGGTCGGCGTCGAAAAGCGGCAGGTAATGGCCCAAGGTATTGAAAAAGAGGGTGGCATAACCCACCTGCGCCATAACGGAGCCCAGCCAGTAGCCCCAGCCGGAGGTAAAACCAATAAAATCGCCGAGGCCGGCACGCACGTAGGAATAAACGCCAGAATCAAGGTGCGGCTTGCGGCGGGCCAGAATCTGAAAAACAAACGCCACAGAGAGCATGCCGATGCCCGCTACCAGCCAGCCAATGAGCATCGCGCCTGGGCCGGCAACGGAAGCAATGTTTTGGGGCAGCGAGAAAATGCCCGCGCCCACGGTGGAACCGATAATCAGCGCGACGAGGGTCCACAACGTCACGGAGTGGGATCTATTCTGGCTGGAGGTCATTGGCCTAAAATACCTTGAATAGCCCCATAATGGGAACTCGGGCTAGACTTTGTGCACATGACTGTGCTGTTGCTCGATGAACGCTGGCCCACCATGATCCCCATGCAGGCGCACGGGAAGCTGCGTGGCCCTGTCCACTTCACGGGTGAAGTACCCGTGTCCGTACGGTGGAATTTCTCCGATCTGCTGGTAGGCGAGGACGCCACCGGCACCTTGGTAAGCACCGACGAACACGATCCGGAAACTCGCGCCCGCCTCGCTAGCGGCGAGTCCGTCATTCGCGCCGAATCCCTTGCGGATCCCATCATGCAGGCGCGCCAGACCATGGCCACGGCGCGGCGCATTGGGGAGTGGGAGCGCGAGCAAACCCATACCTCACTCTTGCCTTATCTTGAGGAGGAATCCGCCGAATTCGCCGCGGCCGTGCGCAATCGCGAACCGGAAAGCGAGATGCTCAAGGAATTGGGGGATGTCTTCCTCCAGGTGCTCTTCCATGCGGAAATCTCCACCTTTTCGCTTGACGACGTCGCCCAGAGCTTCCTCACCAAAATGCGCGCCCGCGCCCCATACCTATTTGATGGCACCACGGAGATTGTCGACGTTGACACGCAAGAGAGGCTGTGGCGCGAAGGCAAGGGAATGTAGGATGGCTTCTCATGAAGAGGCTCCTGCAGATATTCGGGGGCTGCGGGGTGGCCGTAGCCGTGATCATCGCGTTGGTGGCATGGCTGTTGACGGGGCACGGCACTTCACAGGAGCCCGTACCGGAGAACATTCCGCCCGTTGAAGGCAAAGAGGTCGCGCATATTGACGTCAACGCCCCCGGCCGCACCGCGGATAAGCTTACCTACTGGGCCTCTGACCTAGCTGAGCAGACGGGCATCCCGCCGGCCGCCCTGCGCGCTTATGGCAACGCCGAACTCATCGCTCAGCAAAAATGGCCGAATTGTCATCTGCGCTGGAATACCCTTGCCGGGCTGGGCTACGTGGAGACCCGCCATGGCACCTACAACGGCAATTGGTTTAAGCCCTCCAAGCTTGACGACGCCGGCTACCCCCAACCACCCATCAACGGCATCGCCCTCGATGGCCTGAACAATACGGCGCACACCCCAGATACCGATAATGGCGACATCGATGGGGACTCCGAATATGACCGCGCCGTCGGCCCGATGCAATTTATCCCGACCACGTGGGAGTCGGTGGGCGCTGATGCCAACGGCGATGGGAAGGCGGACCCCAACCAAATCGACGACGCCGCAGTTGGCGCCGCCGGACTTTTATGTTTTGGTGATAGAGATCTCTCTAACCCAGAACAGTGGGAGGAAGCAGTCCTAAATTACAATCAGTCCAGCGAGTATTTGCATAAAGTTGCACACGCCGCCAATGCTTACTCGGTTCCGCAAAGTGCCAAGTAGCGTCACACAGTAAAGTTTTCTGCAACAATTGACAACGTAGCTGGGCCGGCTGGTCCAGAGCGAACTTTTTTATGAGGAGTGAAAAACAGCATGGCTGATATCATCCACACTTTCGCCCGCGAAATTCTTGATTCCCGTGGCAACCCAACCATTGAGGCCGAGGTCTTCCTTGATGACGGCGCCCGCGGTGTTGCCGGCGTTCCTTCCGGTGCTTCTACCGGTGTGCACGAGGCTCACGAGCTGCGCGACGGCGGCGAGCGCTACCAGGGTAAGGGTGTTCTGAAGGCTGTTGAGAACATCAACGAGAAGATTGCCGATGAGATCGCCGGCTTCGAAGCCGACGACCAGCGCCTCATTGACCAGGCACTGATTAAGCTGGACGGTACCGATAACAAGTCCGAGCTCGGCGCAAACGCCATCCTGGGCGTTTCCATCGCCGCAGCCAAGGCCGCTGCAGAGTCCGCTGCACTGCCTCTGTACCGCTACATCGGCGGCCCAAATGCTCACGTGCTGCCAGTGCCAATGATGAACATCCTCAACGGCGGCGCACACGCTGACTCCGGCGTTGACGTTCAGGAATTCATGATCGCTCCGATTGGTGCGGAGTCCTTCGCCGAGGCTCTGCGCATGGGCGCCGAGGTCTACCACGCACTGAAGGCAGTGCTGAAGGACAAGGGCTTGTCCACTGGTCTGGGCGACGAGGGTGGCTTCGCTCCGTCCGTTGACTCCACCAAGGCTGCTCTCGACGTCATCGTTGACGCCATCAAGAAGGCCGGCTTCGAGCCAGGCAAGGACGTAGCCCTGGCACTTGACGTTGCTTCCTCCGAGTTCTTCAAGGACGGCAAGTACCACTTCGAGGGTGGCGAGCACACCGCTGAAGAAATGTCCAAGGTCTACGAGGACCTCATCGACCAGTACCCGATCGTCTCCATCGAGGATCCGCTGCAGGAAGATGACTGGGATGGCTACACCGCCCTGACCGCCGCAATTGGCGAGAAGGTACAGATCGTCGGCGATGACTTCTTCGTCACCAACCCTGCCCGCCTGCAGGAGGGTATTGAGAAGAAGGCTGCTAACGCCCTGCTGGTTAAGGTCAACCAGATTGGTACCCTGACCGAGACCTTCGACGCTGTCGAGCTGGCTCACCGAAATGGTTACCGCACCATGATGTCCCACCGCTCCGGTGAGACCGAGGACACCACCATCGCAGACTTGGCTGTTGCTCTGAACTGTGGCCAGATCAAGACCGGTGCACCGGCTCGTTCCGAGCGAGTAGCTAAGTACAACCAGCTGCTGCGTATCGAGCAGGAGCTTGGCGACGGCGCAGTCTACGCCGGCCGCTCCGCATTCCCGCGCTTTAAGGCTTAATCGCCTCCTTTCGTAGCGCCCTCGCATTGCCGCGGGGGCGCTTTCGCATGTCTAGGTATTGTTGCCAGGTTTGCTTCCAATTCATGGTCCGCGGTGCTAAAGGCCCTTGGGCACGGCCAATTTCGAAGGTGCCGTCCGAAAAGAGCCAGGCAACGTCCCCAGTGATGGGATCCATGATGTAGCGTGCCCTACCATCGGTCTTTACGTTGTGGTGGTGTTGACAGAGAGTGACAAGATTATCGACGCTCGTCGGTCCGCCGTCGGCATACTCCACTCGATGATCAAGCTGGCAGTAATGCGCCGGCATGGAGCACCCCGGCCAACGGCACGTGGCATCGCGACCGTGAACCCATGTCCTGATTTGTTCGGTGGGAACGTAGGAGGATGTTTCTTCTGGGCACAGCTCGCGAGTCATCGAGTAATTGCTTAAATGTTCTGTAAGAACGCACCATCCCGCCGAAGGTATGTATACGCGAGAAGCATCGTCACCCGCTGCGTAGGTATTGATTACTACTTTTGTCTGGGTGCGATTAAAGATCAGCGTCTCCAAAGCCTCTGACTTAGTGATGTTCTTCTTTCGCGCTGCTTTATCGATGTGCCGTGAAATAGCACTGGCGGTTGCTTTATCCGTCTTCAGAGTGATGGTGGCTTGGCCTTTGGAATAAGAAATGGAAACAGACCGCTCAATTTCCTTCTCAATATCTGGTTTGAGAATGCCGTCGATGTAGTCGCGCAAGAATCTACGGATTTCAGATTCCGTGGGCACATGCTGAGCAGGTTCCTTCGGGGTGAGGAAGTCTGCAAGGGCGGCATCGACTAGTTGGATGCCCTCGGCGTCGTCGCCAAGCGGGGCAAGCTCGGCATCAATAACGTGCAGCCGCGGGAGGTCAAGAATCCAATGTTCGGTCTGTACCGCCGTGGTTAACGGCAATTCTCGCATGCGCAGGTGAGAGCGCAGCGCGGATAAGACGCGCCAGTAGCTCAAGCCCACCCGCTTAGCTAAAGCGGAGGTAGTGCATTCGACATCGTCTTCTAATCGCGGAAGCACGGATTGGTATAGCTGCCAGGATTGAATGCGTTGGAGCATGCCCAAAACGCAAACCGTATCGTCGAGGTTATTGGTAGAAAAATAAGCTTTCTTTGGTGGTGCGTCGCTGGCTGTCACGGTAAATTCCCCCTCTGGAATAAATCGCACACCCAATCGAATTTCTGCCCCTAGTATAAGCCGCCTTTCCGGCGTGCGCAAGGGGTAAAACGAAAGAGTGTGCGAAATTCCGGGGGTTAGTAACTGAAAACGTTGTCAGCTACTGCTTCGAGTTCCTTATCGTCATATTTGTCACCGCAGGTGGCTAGGGAACCCACGCCAGCCATGTACATGGTAAAAAGCTTGTCTAGGACGGGAGAAGCCGCTGATATTTCAAGCTTTTCGTAGACGGGAGCGTATTTCCTATCGAACTCCTCAAGGCTAGGGACGAGTTCTTCAAACGCGCTGTCGCCATGGGTTAGCAAATACTTGGCGTCGTCCAGGATTTGCTCATTCTCGCAGGCAACAGATCCAGCCTTCTTCAGTGTCGTGGCATTGACCTCGTAGCTTGTAGGTCCGTCTTCCTCTTCGGAAGCCCCAGCGCCGAACACATCCAAGTAAAAGTCCGGGATAGTGCCGTGTTCTTTTATATGGTAAATGAAGCCGCTTTTGGTATTGAGGTCGTGTTTTCTGCTTGTGGTGGTGGGGGTTTCGCTGCTGGTAGGGCTTTCGCTAGTGGGGGATTCAGCTTCGGTGGCTACTTCTTCTTTGTGGTCGGTCGAGCTGCACCCGGTAAGTAGGGTGCCTACGGCGGCTAGGAGGAGGAGACGCTTGAGGGGCATAGCTATTCCTTAAGTAGGGAATCTGGTTCGAGGTTTTAGCTGGAATGGATGGCCTCAGCGACCTCTTCCAGTTCCTCATCGCTGAATTCATCGCCGCAAGCCATCACGGCACCGAGTGAGGTCATCGCTGCAGCCATGATCTTGTCATTGTCTGGTGCGTCATCGGGGATGTTCAGTGCCTCAAAAACATCACTGTATTTATCATCAGAGCCGCTGACTGATGACATAACAGCTTCCCCAAATTTGTCGGTGTTTCCTCGGAAATATTCCTTTGAAATGTCGAGCAACTCGTCATTCTTGCAGGTAGCTTCGCCGGCCTTCTTGACGGAATCCGCGTTGGTTTCAAAGGTCTCGGGCTGATCGTCGCCCTCGAGCTGGTCAGCATCGTGGTTGATGTAATCATCCGGCAGGGTTTTGTACTCCTTGAGATAGTCGGCCATGCCGTCTTTGGTGTTCAGGTCGTAGCCGTCTCCGTAGACGGGGTATTCGCCGTCTTGGGCGGAAGGGCTGCAGCTGGCAAGGAATAGGGTTGCGGTGAGAACGGGGAGGAGGCGCTTGAGGGACATGAAACTTCCTTCCTGGGAGGGAGAATTTCTTTTAGTGTATCCAAATTGCGCGTGCCACGTCCCTGTTACAGGAGTGACGGCGCTAGGATTAGAGGCCTATGGCACGCGAAAAGAAGAGGCAGCGAAACCGGAGCCGCACTAAGGTTCCGGTGGCCTCGCGTGCTGCGGATATCCGCAAAGCTCAGCGTGCACAGCTGAAGCAGAAACAGAAGCCGGACCGGATGAGTATTGCCGGAGTAGGCGTAATCGTAGCTATCGTGCTCGTGGTTTTGTTTGCTATCGCCATTCCGCTGCGCAATTACTACCACGGCCGGTCCGAAATTGCCCGCCTCAATGAGTCAATCGCTGCCAAGCAGGATGAGAAAGCTGCTTTGCTGGAGAAGATTGATAGATATAAATCCGATGAGTACATCAAGCAGGAGGCGCGGCGCCGATTCGGGGTCGTCGATGAGGGCGAGACCGCCTACCGCATCATTGACCCGCAGATTAAGCCGGATGACCAGCTCACCACAGATGGTCAGAAGGAAGAAGATTCCCGCGAATGGTACGAAGTTTTGTGGGATTCCGTAGCCGAGCCGCCTGAGGAAGAAGCTCCGTCCGAGCAGGTAAATCATCTTCCGATTGAGCCGGCGCCGGAAGAGAATCCAGATGTGCGATAATTGTCCGCATGACCGTCACTGATGCAGATATCGCTGTAGTAACTGAGCAATTGGGCCGCACCCCGCGCGGGGTCCTGGAGGTTTCTTATCGCACGCCGGATGGGCAGCCCGCGGTAATTAAGACGGCGCCCAAGCTTGCCGACGGCACCCCATTCCCCACCCTCTACTACCTCACCGACCCACGGCTTACTGCCGAAGCCTCACGCTTGGAGGTTGCCCACGTTATGAAGTGGATGGAAGCCCGCTTGGGTGAGGACGAGGATTTGGCTGCCGACTATCAGCGCGCCCACGAATACTTCCTGGCCAAGCGCAATGACATCGAAGACCTTGGCACCGATTTCTCCGGTGGCGGGATGCCCGATCGGGTGAAGTGTCTGCATGTGCTCATCGCGTACTCGCTTGCTGAGGGCCCACAGCATTTCCGGTTGGGAACTGAAGCGGTGGCCATGGCCGCTGACCACGGCAAGCTACGAGGCGCTGCCATCCCGCAGGACTGGCCCAGCGTCGAGGATCTGGGGATTGACCTGGCCCAGTTCGATTTCTCTAACGCGGAATAGGAGGGCTGCTATGACTCGCGTTGCTGCGATTGATTGCGGTACGAATTCGATTCGCTTGCTCATCTCTGAGATTCAGGATGACGGCAAGGTCCGCGATATTACCCGCACCATGGAAATCATCCGCCTGGGAGAGGGAGTCGATGCCACTGGCGAAATTGCCCCTGCGGCCCTAGACCGCGCCCGCGTGGCCTTGGAAGGCTACGTACGCCAGATGAAGTTTGAGAAGGTCACCCGCGTGCGGATGGTCGCTACCTCCGCTACTCGCGATGCCAAGAATCAACAGGAATTCTTCGACATGACCGCTGAGTTGCTCGGCCAAATTCAGCCTGGCGCACAGGCCGAGGTCGTCTCGGGCGAGGAAGAGGCTCTGTTGTCCTTTAATGGCGCCGTGGCCGATGTGGAGCCAGACCGCGGGCCATTCTGTGTCATCGACCTGGGCGGCGGATCGACCGAGTTCGTCGTCGGCACGGCCGATGGCGATATCTTGGGCACCCACTCTGCCCGCATGGGGTGCGTCAGGCTAACCGAGCGCATTATGCGTACCGATCCGCCTACCGAGTCGGAGATTGAGATTGCTTCCGAGTACGTCGGCGAGCGCACGGCGGAAGTGGAGAAGATAGTACCTATTTCTAAGGCCCGTACCATCGTCGGTTGCGCAGGCACCTTCACCACTCTTTCCGCATTGGCTCAGGGCCTTGAGCGCTACGACGCCGATGCCATTCACGGGTCTGAGCTCCGCTTCGATGCCCTGCGCGTGCTTTTGCAGCAGCTAATTAGCCTGCCTTCCGACGTCCGCGCCCTCAACCCCGTCATTCACCCCGGCCGTGCCGACGTCATTGGCGGTGGGGCGGTAGCCGTCGAAGGCATCATGCAGCTTATCGAGCGCAATTGCGATGCGCGCAGCTTTTTCATCAGTGAAAAGGACATTCTCGACGGCATTATCGCTGGTCTGGCTGCTGAGGGTACCCCTCGTTAACTCCCGTAGGGTGGGGTGGCCTAAAATATTCCTTGCCCTTGCCCCCATAGCCCAATCGGCAGAGGCAGTCGACTTAAAATCGATTCAGTGTGGGTTCGAGTCCCACTGGGGGCACCATGTGAAGTCTCGAGACATCGTTCCGGTCGGTGTCTCGAGACTTTTCTAGTCAACAGGTCTCCACAGACTTTATGCGGAAGTTGCACACAAAACTTCTAGCTAAATGGAAAGAATGTGGAACTTTATGGGGTGGTGTCTCGTTGAATGGGGTGAGATAGCTAATTTGCACCTCTCTTAGAAAGGACAACCGTGCGTTCAAGCAATCCGGTAATGAGTTCTCTGACCGAAAATAGTAGCCGCCAAAACTCTGGTTATGAGGACGTATCTACTCGTCCCATGACCGTGGATGACGTAGTGACCAAGACGGGTATTACCCTCGGCGTTATCATCGTCGCCGCGGCCATCAACTTCGCCCTGGGAATGCTAGTAAGCCCGGGTATCGCTATGGCCTTGACTCTGGTCGGTGGTATCGGTGGCTTCATTACCGTGCTCGTTGCCTCTTTTGGCAAGAAGTGGGGTTCTGCTGCAGTCACCCTGATTTATGCCGTATTTGAAGGCCTATTTGTCGGTGGCTTCTCCTTGATGTTCGCCAACGTTAACTTCCAGGGCGAAGGCGGCATGGCCATCATTGGCCAAGCAATTGTCGGCACGATTGGTGTATTCATTGGCATGCTGATTGTGTACAAGACTGGCGCAGTGAAGGTGACTCCGAAGTTCACCAAGATCCTTTTCGGCCTGATTGCTGGCGTTGCTGTCATGGCTCTTGTTAACTTCTTGGGCGCGATTTTCTTTGACTTCAACCCACTGCGTGATGGTGGCCCGATTGCCATCATCTTCTCGCTTGTCTGCATCGTTCTTGGCGCCCTGTCCTTCCTGACCGACTTTGATCAGGCTGACCGCATGATCCGCGCTGGTGCTCCCGCTAAGAACGCGTGGGGCGTTGCTCTGGGCCTCGCTGTGACCCTGGTCTGGCTCTACACTGAAATTCTCCGTCTGCTGAGCTACTTCCAGCGTGACTAACTGACTCTTTTGTATTGGCCCGCACTTCGGTGTGGGCCTTTTTGTTGCCGAAAATTCGCTTACAAACGTGTAATTTCTGGGGTAGTGCTGGGGGATAAAGTGAGGGTTTAACCTTCATTTGGTCTACCAAACCACTCCAAGAGATGATACAGCTCATGAGCAGGAAATTTCGCCCTTTAGACGTGATGGGTGTGACATATGGGACAAATAATTTTGTTAAATTGCCGTTAACCTTTGCGATTGCGTAGAAAATTCTGGGTGCCTCATGCATGCTGTGTACCGGAACGGGAAATACGAAGTGAAAAGTTCTCTTTTTCACTTCTCCTGTTCCTCTCGTCAGGAAGTGAGTGCGCGAAGGATTGTTGTGAAGCGTCAGGTCACCGTAGCAACGTTGATGGTCAGCACCGTTATGCTGAGTAGCTGCGTTGCGGACATCGGTACGAGGAGCGCGTCAGAGGAGACCACCAAGGTGGACGAGGCTGGCGGCATTAGTTCGACCGACGGTGCAGGGGGAACCAACGGGGACGCGGGGGATGACGCGGAAGGCAATCAGGGGGAAACGGCACACACCAATGACGGGGAGAATGCGGACGGCGCCGGCCAACCGGGGGAGGCCGGCGCCACGGGGTCGGGAGACACTTCCGGCGTCCTACCGCCACTGGGGGAATTCGATCCGGCAGACCCGAGCTTCGAGCTTTTTGATCCGTGTACGGAGATTCCGTACGGCAGATTAGAAGCTTCTGGGATACATCCTGAGCCTATTTCGGTTCATCGGGAGTCAGGATGGAGTTTCTGTGGATTTCGTGGCTCTGGGTCGAGGTATGGAGAAGCCTCTATCACTTTGGCGTCAAAGAATTTGGGGATCGATCAAGAAACAATCAAATTTACCGGTGAACCAATTTTGACTGGCGAGAATCTACCTCTCGTAGCTTATCCAGAAGATGGTCCTTTGGGCCGATACTGTTCGGCATTTCTAGAGACTACAGGTGGAACAGTGAAAGTTAGCTTTTCCAATCTTCAAGAAGGTTCTGTAGAGACTACCTGCGAAAATGCCGAGCAAATATTTGAAGACCTTACAATGTAAATAAAAATCGGGGGAGCAATGAAGCTGAATAGTCAGAATCTTGAGTTGAATTCTATGGCAATTAATGAATTTCAATCAAGAATTAGTGAAGTAGGAGCGGGGATAAATTCTCCACTTAATGCAGGATTTTCTTCAGTTAATGGAATTGATCATGTAGGTGCGGTTCACCAGAGGGTTCTTGAGACTGACCCGGGATCTGCGTGTGAATCAATCAAGAACTTTTCAGAGCAATTAGAATGGTTGTACGACAGTCTCGGGCGTGAGGCTCGAGGGTTTCAGTCGCAGGAGGACGCGAATAGTCGGGGAATGGAGATCGCGGATGCGGGTGGAGATATCGGCATTGAGTCGATGCCGATTATGAACCAGCCGGAGCCGGGGTACAGCCCATTTGGGTTTTCCATGCCGGTGGTGAATGTCGGTACGGACATTGTGAAGCTTGCTACCGACCTGATGTCGACGCAGATTTGGAATGTGTCGGAGGCGAATGCGCGGTGGAGCTCGTTGGCGTCGGAAGTCGACGATATCGTTAGCGGGTTGCAGGAAGCAGCCGGGTCTTTGGAAGGCGAGAACGACAGTGAGGCAACGTCGAGGGCGGCGGCAAAGATTAGGGAAGTGGCGGCGTCGGGAAGCCACTTTGTAGCAAATGCCAAGGTCATGGGGGAGAAACTGACCGGATTCCACGCCAAGCTGATGGGCATGCAGCCGACTGCGATGGCCATGGCGATGGAAGTGATGGCCATTCCAGAACCGGTCGAGCGCGAAATTGCGGAAAAGGCCGCATTGGCCGCATTGCAACCTGACCTGCAGCGCTTCGCGGTAGAAGCAATGCCGTACCAGCACGCTCTGATGGAACAATCGCCGGCGTCGGGAGGCGGCGGTGTCGACGCCGGCCTCGCCGGAGTTGATGGTGATGGGCAGCGCTACACCACCGATGCCGTGGTGTGGCCAAAGAAGATTGCGGAAGCGATTGCGCGAGGTGAGTTGGGGCCGGGGAACTTCGACGTCGTCAATGGCAATGTGGACGGGCTGGAAGCGGTGGGGATGAGCCCACAGGAAATTAATGATTTTCACCAGCAGATGCATACTAGCGGCAGGAATGCGCTGGAAAGGCTTGGTCTGGGAGACCAAGTAGCCATCGGTGGGAATGAGGTGTCCACCCAAGGGGCGTCCGTGCCGAGTGTCGCTTCGGCTAACGGGGCGATGGGGCAGGTTCCTGGTGGTACAGCGCATCCGGTTGCCGCAGGAGCACATGCAGGCGCACTTAATAGCAGCGGTGCGATGGCACCGGTAGCTACAGCGCAATCCGCCAATTCTGGGATGGCGCCGATGATGGCAGCCGGACGGCCTGCGGACGCGGGCCGCGGCGTACTCGGCGGTCAGTCGCTACGAGGCGGAATTGGATCCGCTGCAGGAAATGTAGGTGGCGGCGCCGATGTGGTGCGCGCCGGAAGAGGAGCGCAGTCGGGCCTGCACCTTGGACGCGGAGCCGGGGCGCCCTACGCCGGTGTCGGTTCAGGCGTGCGCGCTGGCCATGGCAATGCACTCGGCGGCGGTTCTAGCATGCGTGCTGGTCTTGGCAGCGGTGCAGGAAACGGGGCTGGTGCGGGCATGCGGCCCGGCGTAGGTGGCAGCCTTGGTCATGGAACAGGCGGCGGTGAAAGTGCCGCGGCAGCGCGCGGTGGCAATGCAGGCCGCTCCACCGGAGGGGCGCGAGCCTATGGTCCAATGATGGGGATGCGCGGAGGTAAAGACAGTGAGAAAAAGCGCGTAAAGTCCGTCACCACGCAGGTCGAAAGGGACCCGAATAAGCGCGACCTCTTGGGGGAGCCGCCCGCTGTCGTACCCGGTGTCATCGGGGATTGGGTGCGGGAAGTGGACCCAGAAAAATAGCATGAAAAAGGGCCGAGGATATCCCTCGGCCCTTCAAGCATTATTACTGCTGTGGCAGTTCGGTGGCGGTACCGTTAACGTGCGGCTGCGCTGGCTCTTCTGGAACACCGGACTCGACTACAGGTGCTTCCTCTTCAATAACGGTTTCGGGTGCGGAAGAGCTGGTCTCAGCGTCCTTCTGCATCGGGGCCTCACCGGTGAAGGTGGAGGCATTTTCTACCTTGGAATCAGAATCCTGCTGGTTCGGTGGGTGGCAAGCAGCGAGGGAGAGGCCAGCAGTGAAGACCAGGCCAGCGGCGGCGAAACGGGAGAACTTCTTCATGGGGATGTGCTCTTTCTCCAGAGTGGTAAGTGGTTAAAAGTTTAGGACTCGCGTGGTGCAGCGGCCTTAGCAGAATCATACGGCGCTGCGGATTCGATGGTGACCGAAATGGTCTTGCCATTCGGAGCGGTGTACTCGCGGGTCTCGCCCTCTTGTGCGCCAATGATGGCAGCGCCCAGCGGGGACTGCTCGGAATAGGTTTCTAGGTCCTTGTTATCGGAAGCAGCGGCGCGGGTACCGATGAGGAAGGTCTCCTTATCGTCCTTGTCACCGTTGTAGTAAACGTGAACTACGGAACCGGTGTGGGCAACGCCCTCCTGAACAGCACCGCGCTCGGTGGTGGCATTCGCAAGAACCTCAGAAATCTGCTTAATGCGGGCCTCTTCCTGGTCCTGCATCTCACGTGCGGCGTCGTAACCGGCGTTCTCTTTGAGGTCGCCTTCCTCACGGCGCTCGTTGATTTCAGCCGCGACTACTGGGCGGTGGTCGATGAGCTCTTGCAGCTCGGCCTCGAGCTTCGCCTTGGTCTCTGGGGTGATGTACTGCTTTTGCTGCTCAGCCATTCTGCAACCTTCCGTAGATAGGAATTGTGGTCAAAGCCCCTGCTAATCCCTGGGGCTATAGGTAAAAGTGGAACTGGGCATATATCCAGTTCTAGGCGCTACAAATCCTAGCACACGCGGCTAGCGGCTTTCCGCGTAGTCAGGGTTATCCATATCCAAGTATTCGGGGATATTGCCGGAACAACCATAGGCCCCGCCAGCTACGGCACGAGCGTTGGTTGGGACGTCGACAGCGATGCGCTGGGTTTCGTTTCCGCCCGCGGGAACAGGGAATTCACGGCGGCCTACTTCGGCCTTGGAATAGTCATAGGCTTGGACAATGCAGTAGGCATCTTCATCGGTGTGATTGCGGGTGACATCGACCCAAACGCGGGTGGAATCATCGCTCAAAACCTCCTGGGTCACGATGGACACCTGTGCGTTCACCCGCTCCTTTTCCTGGAAATACCGGAATCCGAAGAAAATAAGTGCAATAAAAATGGCGACAAAGATAAGCACCAGCGCCTTATTAGTCCAGCTACCAGAGTTCTTTTCAGAGGAGCCGCGGGAGCCGTAGCGGGCGGCTGAGCGAGAGTTTCCGGCGGAAGTCATGGCTTCCACTCTAGTCGAGGACCATGGTTTTCCAATTATCTACTAGGATAATCATCTGTTCAAAGAACCTAGATTAATAAGGGGATGGATTTTCAGTGAGCGATTTTCGCCTACTAGCTATCCACGCGCACCCAGACGATGAATCTTCCAAGGGTGCCGCAACCACCGCGCGCTATGCCGCAGAAGGCAATGAGGTTTTGGTGCTGACCTGTACCGGTGGTGAGCGCGGCGATGTGATTAACCCTGCCATGGACCGTCCGGAAATCAAGGAAAAGATGGGCGAGGTCCGCCGGGAAGAAATGGCTAACGCTGCGCGGGCACTGGGCGTACAACATCGCTGGCTGGGCCACGTTGATTCCGGATTGCCGGACCCGGTTGAAGGCAAGACTATGGAGGAATTGCTGCCGGAGGGCTGTTTCGCGTTGCTGGGAGATGACACCGTCGCGCAGGAATACGTCCAGGTTATCCGTGAATTTCGACCACACGTCATTGTCACCTATGACGAAAATGGTGGCTACCCGCACCCAGACCATTTGATGGTGCACCGGGCTTCTATGATCGCGTGGGAGAAGGCAGGCGATGCCGCGTACCACCCAGAGCGGGGTAAGCCGTGGGAGCCGCTGAAGCTGTACTATTCGCACGGCTTTGTTTATCAGCGCATGAAGATGTTCCATGATCTGCTTCTGGAAGAGGGTAATACCAGTCCTTATGGGCCAATGTTGGCGCGTTGGGACACCGCTTTTGGCGATATCATGGCGCGTGTAACCACCCAGGTGGAATGCGCGGATTACTTCAGCAATCGCGAGGAGGCCTTGCGGGCGCACGCCACGCAGATCGATCCGGCGGGTGCCTTCTTGGCGACGTCGGTGGAGGTACAGCAGCGCCTTTGGCCCACCGAGGAGTTTGAACTGGCGAAGACCCGCGTTTCTACCTCCCTGCCAGAAAATGACCTTTTTGCCGGCATCGAAGAGAAAGAGGAGGCCTAAGACATGAGCATGTATGGCTCTTTCGTTCTGGCCGCACATGACGTATTTGTACTAGCCCAGGGAACCGAGGGCGCCGAAGGTGGCCCAATGGGCCCTGAATTTGGCAAAGCTTCGCCCATTGGCCTGCTGATCCTGGCGCTTATGGGAGTTGCGGTGCTGTTTGCAGGCTGGAATTTCCATCGCCGTTACTCACGCTTTCGTCGTCGCATGATGTTTGCGGAGGATCACGGAATCGATCCGTTCGATGAGGAAGCCGTGGATGAGGCGATGAAGGAAGCCGGCATTTACGATAACCGCAAGAAGTCCATTTTCTAGGCGGATAGACTGATGAGCGTGAGTTCTCTCAAGCAGCTGGCTTACCCAGCTTATGAAGCGCGGCTGGCGCGCCTGATCAAGGGCAAGCCGCAGCCTAAGCACATCGCCATCATGGCCGATGGCAATCGTCGGTGGGCGCGTGAGGCTGGTTTCACCGATATCAGCCATGGTCACCGCCAAGGTGCGAAGAAAATCGGAGAGATGATTTCGTGGTGCCGCGATACCGATATCGAAGTGGTCACCATTTATTTGCTGTCCACGGAGAATCTGAAGCGCAGCGAGCAGGAAGTAGAGCTGCTCTTTGACATCATCTCGGATGTGGTCACGCACCTATCCCATAGCGACGTCGGCTGTCAGGTGCGCTTGGTCGGCCACCTCGATCTACTCCCGGATGATATTCGCCAGCGCATGGTGACGGCGGCAGCGGAAACCAAGGACAATACGGGTGTCATCGTCAATGTGGCGGTGGGCTATGGCGGGCGCCAAGAAATTGTGGACGCCGTGCAGAACTTGGTGCGCGCGGAAGCAGAGAAGGGAACTACCGCAGCTGAGATGGCGGACCGCGTCACCGCAGAATCCATTGGGGAGCACCTGTACACCAAGGGTCTTCCGGACCCAGATTTGGTTATCCGCACCTCTGGTGAACAACGCCTGTCGGGCTTCCTCCTGTGGCAGGCCGCGTACTCCGAAATCTGGTTCACGGATACTTACTGGCCAGCATTCCGCAAGGTGGACTTTCTTCGCGCCTTGCGGGATTACTCCCAACGTTCGCGCCGCTTTGGTAAGTAGGCGCTAGAGCTTGCGCATCCGCACCTGTTCTACCAGGTGATGCGAGCCCTTTTTCAGCACGAGGGAGGCTCGCACACGGGTGGGTAGGATATTTTCCACCAAGTTCGGCAGGTTAATGGACTGCCAAATTTCGCGGGCTTGGGCGCGGGCTTCCTCATCGTTCATGTCTGCGAAGGAAGAGAAGTGGGCGTTGGGCTCGCGGAAAGCGGTGTGGCGCAGAGTAAGGAAGCGGTCGATATACCACTGCTCGATATCGTCGGTGCGGGCATCAACGTAGACCGAGAAATCAAAGAGGTCCGCCACGGTCAACGTGGGGCTCGTTTGTAGCACGTTGAGCCCTTCCAGGATGAGGATGTCGGGCTGGTGAACTTCTTGGTATTCCCCGTCCACAATGTCATAGGTGATGTGGGAATAAAGCGGTGCCTTGACAAATGGCTTTCCTGATTTTACGTCCGTGACAAAGCGGAGGAGTGCGCGCCGGTCATAGGATTCCGGAAAACCCTTGCGCTGCATGAGGCCGCGTTCCTTGAGAGTCTTGGTGGGGAAGAGGAAGCCGTCGGTTGTCACGAGCGCCACCTGGGGGTGGGATTCCCAGCGTTGCAGCAGCACCTGCAGGAGACGGGCGGTGGTGGATTTTCCCACTGCCACGGAGCCGGCCACACCGATGACAAAGGGAACGTGCGTCGGAGGATTGCCCAAAAAGGATTCGGTAGCCGTGGTGAGCTGCTGGCGTGCCATGACCTGCATATGGATGAGGCGAGAGAGGGGAAGGTAGACATCAGCTACCTCGTCTAGGTCGATGCGGTCTCCTAGGCCGCGAAGCTTTTCTACCTCGGTTTCCGTGAGCACCTGAGGCATGGATTTACGCAGTTCACGCCAGGTCTCGCGGTCAAAATCTAGGTAAGGACTCGAATCCAATGTGCGCGCCATGGCTCTATTGTCGCACTTGCATAATCCGTGGGTAAAAGTATGCCCCCTAAGGGTGCATGGCACGATAAGATATGCAGCATCCCATACCGCTTGATTTTGAGAAGGGGACCACACTTTTATGGCTTCTTTTACCTCTGACCTCCGCGACCTCGATCCGGACGTATTCGGCGCAATTCAGGGAGAGATTTCCCGCCAGCGCGAAACCCTGGAAATGATCGCTTCTGAGAACTTTGTGCCTCGCGCTGTGCTCCAGGCACAGGGCTCCGTGCTCACTAACAAGTACGCCGAGGGCTACCCGGGTCGCCGCTACTACGGCGGCTGCGAGCATGTCGACGTCGTGGAGGACCTAGCCCGCAACCGCGCTAAGGAACTCTTTGGTGCGGAATTCGCCAACGTTCAGCCGCACTCCGGTGCGCAGGCGAACGCAGCGGTGCTTTCCACCATCGCTGAGCCGGGCGACAAGATTTTGGGCCTGTCCCTGGCACACGGCGGTCACCTCACCCACGGCATGAAGCTGAACTTCTCTGGCAAGCTTTATGATGTCGCCGCCTACGAGGTGGATCCAGAGACCATGCGCGTGGACATGGATAAGCTGCGCGAGCAGGCGCTGAAGGAAAAGCCGAAGGTCATTATCGGCGGCTGGTCTGCCTACCCGCGCACCATGGATTTCGCGGCCTTCCGTGAAATCGCTGATGAGGTCGGCGCTTACCTGTGGGTAGATATGGCCCACTTTGCGGGTCTTGTGGCGGCGGGCCTGCACCCGAGCCCAGTTCCTCACGCGGATATCGTGTCCACCACCGTGCATAAGACCCTGGGTGGCCCGCGCTCCGGCATGATTTTGGGCAAGCAGGATTATGCCAAGAAGATCAATTCCAACGTCTTCCCGGGCCAGCAGGGCGGACCGCTGATGCACGTGGTCGCTGCCAAGGCCATTGCTATGAAGATTGCTGCTACCGAGGAATTCAAGGAGCGCCAGGAGCGCACCTTGGAGGGTGCTCGCATTCTGGCAGAGCGCCTTACCGCAGATGATGCCAAGGCGGCTGGCGTGGACGTGCTGACCGGCGGCACCGATGTGCACTTGGTCTTGGCGGACCTGCGCAATTCCGAATTGGATGGACAGCAGGCAGAGGATCTGCTGCATGAGGTGGGCATTACCGTTAACCGCAATGCCGTACCGAATGACCCGCGTCCACCGATGGTCACCTCCGGCCTGCGCATTGGTACCTCTGCGCTGGCAACCCGCGGCCTCGACGCCGAGGCCTTCACCGAGGTTGCAGATATTATCGGCACCGCCCTGGTCCAGGGCAAGAATGCCGATGTGGAGGCCCTGCGTGCTCGCGTGGACAAGATTGCCCAGCACTACCCGCTGTATGAGGGCCTCGAGGACTGGAAGCTGGTTTAGTCCTTCACCTCATGGCCACGGGCCTGCGCCATGGTAGCGCGGGCCTGCTGGAGCCATTCCGGCTGCTCTTTGAGGAGCTGATTGATTTCCGCTGTGGTCAGCGGCTTATCCATATCGTTCTTCTTGAGCGCGGTAACAGAGATTCCCAGCTTATGGGCAACCTCGGGGCGGGGATGGGGGCCTTCGCGGCGCAAGGTTTGCAGCCACTCGGGTGGGTTGTGCTGCAGTTCGCGCAGCTCTTCGTGGCTAATGGCACTATTTTGGAACTCGTCCGGCGCGGCGGGCAGGTAGATGCCTAGCTTCTTCGCCGCGGTTTGGGCACGCATGGCGGTGCCGGATGGTTGCTTTTGTTCTTCAGTCACGCTTTTACCGTAGCACTTTCAGTAGACTGTCCTCTATGCTGCGCTTAGCTTTTGCCACCGGTACAGAACCCGGAAAGTGGTTCCGCCGATTCGAGGAAAATACTGCTCATGGTGGCTTGTACACCGTTGATGCGGACGATGCGCTTGCCCCGCTGGTAGCCGGCGAGGTGGACCTAGCTCTTGCGCGCTTGCCGGATGCGCGGGTGGATGACACCTTTCATGTGGTGCGACTTTATAAAGAGGCCCCTGGCATTGCCGTACCCAAAGACTCGGTCTATGCGGAGGTGGGCGAGGAGCTTGCGCTTGCCGACGTCGCCGATGAACACCTCAACTACCGCCTCGCCGATTCCGGGCTTGTCGATGTCCCCGCCGTCCGCGACGCCTTGCAGGTAGTGGCGGCCAATGTGGGTATCGCGATTGCGCCGCGGCCCCTGCTGAAGGTCCTGAGTAAAAAGCAGGTGGTGCCGTTGGGCCTTAAGGACGAGTCCGTACCGGTGACGGAGATTGCATTGGTGTGGCGCAAGGACGATGACGGGGAGGCAATTCAGGACTTCGTGGGCGTCGCTAAGGGCCGTACGGCGCGCTCCTCCCGCCAAGAGAAGCCGAAACGCAGCGCCAGGGAAAAGGCGAAGGCGAAGCAAGCGCGGAGAAACGTTAACAATTCGTTACAAAAGAAGAAGAAGGCCCCTAAGCAGCGCAAACGTAGGTAGGCCTTTACTGTTTGCTGTCTACTTCCTGTCCGAGTGGGTGGCGCCAGCTGGGAGTCGTCGTTACGGTGGGCTTTGTTCGTCATAAAGGACGATTTAACAATAATTTTAGAATTAACTTACTTTCTCGATGAAAGGATGATGCAGTAATGCAGAAGATGACCCGTCGTATCGCAGGTGGCTTTGCAGCCGCAACCCTGTCCGTAGCTCTCGTAGCATGCTCCGATGCTGAGGATGCAGCTAACGACGCTAAGGATTCCGCCGGCTCCGTAGCGGCAGACGCTACCGACGCTGCTGCTGAGGCTACTTCCAACGATGACGCTGATGACGCGGACGATTCCGAGGATGCAGAAGCATCTGACTCTGAAGATGCCGACGACAAGGATGACGCTGACGACAAGGGCGGCGCTACCAAGTCCATCGCTACCGCTAACGGTGACGTAGATGTTCCGGCTGATTTCGCTTCCGCTATTGAAGAGAAGAAGGCTGAGTGGGGCGACGTAAAGAGCATCGAGCAGGGTGACGACGATGAGTTCCTCGCTAACTTCGATAACGGCAACCTGCTGACCTTCGGCGACGATGAGGGCGCTCAGCCTATCGTCGGCAAGATTGCTGAAACCTGGAAGGAGCAGGGCGGCTTGGACTCTGAGGTAGGCCTGCCTAAGGCTGCTGAGGAAAAGGCTGCTCAGGGCAAGGGCTGGACCCAGCAGTTCGACGATGGCGTTATCTCCTGGATCCAGGACGAGAGCGGCAAGTTCACCTCTTCCGTAGAGAAGTAAAAAGCTACTTTAGAGCTTTTCCCTCTGCAGCATGTGCTGCGGAGGGATTTCTCGTTTTCTTAATGTTCATCTTGCACCCATGTAATTTCAACCTTCGGTGCCTACTTTGGGTGGCAACCCCGGGGATTCGGGGTGATTCGGAAGAAGTCTGATCTACCGCACACTAAGGGAGAACCCTGCCATCATGTCTCGTCCCTCTGTACTTTCTACTCCGCTTGCCACTACTGATAACACCGTCGCTACCAAGACCTATGTAGTGGATACCTCGGTCTTGCTGTCTGACCCTTGGGCCCTGCGCAAATTTGCAGAACACGATGTGGTCCTTCCCGTTGTAGTTATTTCTGAACTGGAAGGAAAACGTCATCACCCGGAGCTTGGCTGGTTCGCCCGCCAAGCTCTTCGCTTTTTGGAGGAGCTGCGCGCTACCTATGAGGCCCTTGACCAGCCGGTGCCCGTCAATGTGGATGGCGGCACCCTGCGCGTGGAATTGAACCATCAAGACCAATCCTTGCTGCCTACCGCGTTCCGCGGGCCAGAAGGCGACCACCGCATCTTGGCGTGCGCTCTTAACCTTGCGCACGAAGGGAAGGACACCGTGTTGGTCACGAAGGACGTGCCGCTGCGCGTGAAGGCCGGTGCAGTTGGCGTGCAGGCGGATGAGTATCACGCCCAGGACGTAGTCTTGACCGGTTATACCGGAATGGCGACGGTACAAACCAGCTCTGATGTCATCGATGCCCTCTATCGTGATGGGGAAGTCATGCTAGACGGCGTCGAAACGGAAAAGGGTACCGCCGTGGAGGAGCTGCCAGTGCACTGCGGCTTGACCTTGGCGGCAGGTGCGCAATCCGCGCTGGGGCGCATGAGTGCTGATGGCGTGGTCGAGCTCGTACGTGGTGATATCAATGCCTTTGGCCTCCAGGGACGCTCCGCGGAGCAGCGTATTGCTTTGGACCTGCTGATGGACCCAAACGTAGGAATTGTCTCCATCGGTGGCCGCGCCGGCACCGGCAAGTCGGCACTTGCGCTGTGCGCCGGTTTGGAGGCGGTGCTCGAGCGCGGCGAGCACCGGCGCATTGTGGTCTTCCGCCCAATGTATGCGGTTGGCGGGCAGTCGCTGGGATACCTACCGGGCACGGAATCGGACAAGATGAACCCGTGGGCGCAGGCGGTCTATGACACCTTGGAGGGCTTGGTGTCTGACAACGTCATGGAAGAGGTGCACGAACGCGGCCTCATCGAGGTCTTGCCGCTAACGCATATTCGCGGTCGCTCGCTGCATGATGCTTTTGTCATCGTGGATGAGGCGCAGTCCTTGGAACGAAACGTCCTGCTTACTGTGCTTTCCCGGTTGGGGAAGGGTTCGCGAGTAGTTCTTACTCACGATGTGGCACAACGCGATAACCTTCGCGTGGGCCGGCACGACGGAGTCCAGGCAGTGATTGAAAAGCTCAAGGGGCACGAGCTTTTTGCACATATTACTCTGCAACGTTCTGAGCGCTCGGCCATTGCGGAGCTCGTTACTGACCTATTGGAAGGCGGCAACTAGGCCAAGTTCGTTCGCGTTGGGTGATCTTTATGTGTACAGCGTGGCGAAGCTGGGCATGTCCCAGTAATAATGTTGTATATGAGCGAGAACGCCAAGCAGACGTCTTCGGACGACAAGAAGAAAGATTTCCGCATTCGCCCCTTTACCGCGGCGGATTACCCGCAGATGCGAGAGATCTATGAACAGGGGCTCAATACTGGGCACGCTACCTATGAGACCCGATCCCTGACCTTTGAAGAATTCAAAGCCGGCAAGATCATGCCTTCGGTGCATGTGGCCGTTGAAGCAGATGATGATTCTAAGGTTTTGGGGTGGGTTTCTGCAGCCCCTGTATCTACCCGCACCGTCTTCCACGGAGTGGTGGAGGACTCCATCTACCTAGGTGCCGAGGCACAGGGCCGTGGTATCGGCGGCGCACTTCTGGATCGCCTGATCGAGGTGTGTCAAGACCTGCACAAGTGGGCCATCCACTCGTGGATTTTCCCTGAAAATGCAGGTTCTGCGGGGCTGCATAAGTCGCGCGGCTTCGTGAAAGTGGGTACCTACTCGCACATGGCAAAGATGACCTACGGCGAGCTTGCGGGCCAGTGGCGCGACACCGACGTATATGAGCTGCTTTTGCCCAAGCCGGAGGAAAAGAAGCGGTAGCTTCTCCGGCGCATACTAGCCCCTGCTCGTACCACACTCGTGGTAACGATGGCAGGGGCTTTTTGTTTAGGCCTTAGAACCAGGGGAGCGGCAATAAAAATGCCCCGCCTAGGGCGGGGCATATCGGCCCACCGTGCGCGCGGGCTTGCGCCACACTTCGATGGGACCGGCCTGGATTTGCAACGCCGCTTGGAGGGCGCCGGGGCATATCCAAGGGCGGATTCTATGGGGGCGTCGGCAAGCGGGAGTGCATCGCGCAGGGCGTGCAGCTCCTGGCTAGTGGCCTGTATTTCTGCAGGTGAAGGTGATATTAGTCAATCGTTTCCTTCAGTCGTTCCTCGCGCAGTGGCAGGAGGAGGATGAGGGCGACGATAACCAGCGGAACCATGAGGGCGATGACCGGGGTCAGTCCGTCATTGTAGGAGTTGAGGATGGCTTCCTCGATGGGCTTGGGGAAGGATGCAACCAAATCCGGGGTGAGGCTATTGGCACCGCCATTGGCATCGCCAAACTTCTCCGCGTAGGCAGCACCCTCCGGTCCCATCTTCTGGAAAGCCTCAGGCATGCGGGTGGCCATCTCATCCTTCATATTGTGGATGAACATGGAGCCGACCAGGGAAGCGCCGAGGGCGGAGCCGATCTGGCGGAAGAAGTTATTCGCCGCGGTAGCCGTACCCACCTGGGACAGCGGGAAGGAGTTCTGGACGATGAGCACGAGGACCTGGATAACCATGCCCAGACCGATGCCGAAGACCAGGAACTCGCAGCCCAACTGCTTCAGGGAAGTCTCCACGGAGAGGTGGGACATCCAGAACAGGGCGCCGGCGGTAACCGCCAGGCCGATGATGGGGTAGACCTTGTAGTGGCCGGTGCGGGCGATGATGAAGCCTACGCCGGTGGAGGTGCCGATAAGGCCCACCATCATCGGGATCATCATGAGACCCGCCTTGGTTGGGGTCAGGGTGTGCACCATCTGCAGGTAGGTAGGCATGTAGCCCAGAACACCGAACATTGCCAGGCCAAGTACCACGCCGGAGAGAGTGGTCAGGGCCATGTTGCGGTTCTTGAACAGGCGAACCGGGATGAGCGGTTCCTTGGCGCGCAGTTCCATCAGGACGGTGATGATGGCGCCGATGATGGTGATGGCACCCAAGGTGAGGATCATGGAAGAGCCCCACTCGTACTCGGTGCCGCCCCAGGTGGTCATGAGGATAAGGGAAGCGGTGGTGATGGCGATGAAGGTAGCACCAAGCCAGTCAAAGCGCTTCATATCGGCATCGCCTACGCGCAGGTGCAGCACTAGGGTACACACGATAATGGCGAGGATGCCCAGCGGGATATTCATCCACATGCCCCAGCGCCAGCCTGGGCCGTCGGTGAACCAGCCGCCGAGGACGGGGCCGAGAACGGAGGACAGGCCGAAGACGCCGCCCATGATGCCCATGAACTTGCCGCGCTCACGGGAGGAGGTGACCTCGGCGATGATGGACTGGGAGGAAATCATCATAAAACCTGCGCCAAAGCCCTGCACAGCGCGGGCGATGATCAGCAGCGTCATGGAGTCTGCAAAGCCGCCGAGGGTGGAGCCCACGACAAAGGTGGCGATACCGCCGATATAGAGCCACTTGCGGCCTAGCATGTCACCCAGCTTGCCGGAAATAGGCATGGCGATGGTCATGGTGACAAGGAAGGCGGAGATGACCCAGCTCATGTGGTCGACGCCGCCAAGCTCACCAACGATGGTTGGAAGAGCAGAAGAGAAGATCATTTGGCCCAAAGAGCTCATCAGCATGGTGAGCATCAAAGCCGAGAAGATAAGCCCGAGGTTATCGGCTCGGGATTGGCCCTGCGAGGGGGCTTTAGTAGCCGTATCTACCATCGCATTCCTTTCATAAAATCTGTTATTAGCGTGAGGGAAGTATCGAGTCGCGCGTGGAGGTCCTTGCTGCAATCCGCGTCGGGGGATGCCATCGCAAGCCAAAGTGCCTCGCGGACGAGGCCGGCGATGAGCATCGCCTCGGTGCTCGAGGAGCAGTTATCGAGGACGCGAAGCTCCGGTTCTGTGGTGAGGCGTTCTTCAATGAGATCGATAAGCTCAATGGATTTTGCCCGCTTCCGGCTTATTGCCGCCGCGGCCGCATCAGGATCATTAGAGATGCGCTTGCGGCGGTCCCGGATGGTCGGGTTGATGTGGTGGCCTTCCATATGCTGCCTGACCAACTGGAGGACGAGTCCTACCATGCTGGTCGTTGGCTCAGTGAGGAAGAATTCCCGCATCTCTTCCGTAAACTCGGTGCTTGGAGCACCTAGTACGGCGGATTCCTTAGAGTCGAAGTAATTGAAGAAGGTGCGCCGAGAAATACCGGCTACTTCGCAGATCCTCTCAATCGTGACCGCGCTAAAGGATTGTTCATCCACCAGCTTCGTGGCGGCATCCTCAATGCGCAGGCGCGTCTCGAGGCGCTTCTGCTCGCGTAGTGATAATTCTTCTTGCACGCCATGCAACTTTACACTCGGTGCAAACTTGCACCAAGTGCAAAAGTGGTGATTTTAGAGGTGCGTTTCCTCTAATGTGTGCTATGCCATAGCGCTTGCCGACGCCCCCTTACCCCAGGCATGCGAAACCCCGCCCGAGTCCTGCCCGGGCGGGGGTGGCGGTGCGGCGAGTACTTAGAAGTTATCGCGGTCGCGGTTAGTCATGCTCAGCACGTTGAGGCGCTTATCCAGCTCTTCCTCGGTGAGGTTTTCGCCGTCGACGAAGCCCAAGTCAATAACGGCCTGACGGACGGTGATCTTCTCGTGCAGGGCGTGCTTTGCTGCCTTAGCTGCGTTCTCGTAGCCGATGGCAGAGTTGAGCGGGGTCACGATGGAGGTGGACGACTCCGCAAAGTGCTTCATGCGCTCCTCGTTGGCCTCGATGTGATCGATGCACTTATCGGCGAAGACGCGGGAAGCATTAGCCAGCAGGCGAGCGGACTCGAGTACGTTGCGCGCCATCATCGGGATGAAGACGTTGAGCTCGAAGTGGCCCTGGGCGCCGCCGAAGGCTACGGCTGCGTCGTTGCCCACCACCTGGCCCGCCACCATGGTGACGGCCTCAGGGATAACCGGGTTGACCTTACCCGGCATGATGGAGGAACCCGGCTGCAGGTCCTTCAGGTGAATCTCGGCCAGACCAGTCAGCGGGCCGGAGCCCATCATGCGCAGGTCATTGGCAATCTTATTGAGGGATACAGCAATCGAGCGCATGGCGCCGGAGAACTCCACCAAGCCATCGCGGGCTGCCTGGGCCTCGAAGTGATTTTCTGCTTCCTTCAGTTCCTTCACGCCGGTGAGCTTCTTCAGCTCTTCGGTGACCTTGGCACCAAAGTCTGCGGAGGTGTTCAGGCCGGTACCGGTGGCGGTGCCGCCGATGGCCAGCTCGCCCAAGCGTGGCAGGGTGGCCTCAATGCGTTCAATGCCCAGCTCGATCTGGCGGGCGTAGCCGCCGAATTCCTGGCCCAGGGTAACCGGGGTGGCATCCATCAGGTGGGTGCGGCCGGCCTTGACCACATCGGCGAATTCCTTGGCCTTCTTGGTCAAGGATTCGTGGAGGACCTTCAGACCCGGGATGAGGTCATTAACGGCAGCTTCCGTAGCAGCCACGTGCGTAGCGGTGGGGAAGGTGTCATTAGAGGACTGGCCCATGTTCACGTGGTCATTCGGGTGAATTTCCACGCCATTGTTATGTGCCAAGGAGGCGATAACCTCATTGGTATTCATATTGGACGAGGTGCCGGAACCGGTCTGGAATACGTCGATTGGGAAGGCGTCGTTATGCTTGCCCTCGGCGATTTCAGTGGCGGCAGCAATGATGGCATCGGCCTTATCCGCATCCAGCTTGCCGGAAGCCTTATTTGCCTGAGCGCAGGCTGCCTTGAGCAGGCCAAGGGCGCGAATCTGTGCATTTTCCAGGCCACGGCCGGAAATCGGGAAGTTGTCCACTGCGCGCTGGGTTTGTGCACGCCACAGGGCATCTGCAGGAACCTTAACTTCGCCCATGGTGTCATGTTCAATGCGGTATTCAGTCATGTGAAGATCACCTCAGTTAATTGGGTAGTGTGTGCTTTCCAGTATGGCGGAGATCTAAAAGAAGGGCCGCCTTCGGGGGTGAACCCTACTTCTTGGTTGGCGTGTTGTAGTCCACGACGGAATACTCCTGCAGCTTGGACAGCTTGTGGATGGAGTCGATGTAGCGGATGGTGCCGGACTTGGAGCGCATAACCAGCGAGCGGGTCGTAGCACCGGAATTACGGTAGGAAACACCACGCAACATGTCACCATTGGTCACGCCGGTGGCGGCGAAGTAGCAGTTCTCAGAGGAGACCAGATCAGTAGTGGTGAGAACGCGGTCCAAATCGTGGCCGGCGGCGCGGGCCTTTTCTGCTTCCTCTTCATCCTTCGGCCACAGCTTGCCTTGGATTTCGCCGCCCATGCAGCGCATAGCGCAGGCGGTGATGATGCCCTCTGGGGTGCCGCCGATGCCCATCATCATGTCGATGGAGTTCGAATCCTGGCAGGTGGCGATGGCGCCAGCCACGTCACCATCCATGATGAGGCGCACCTTGGCGCCTGCGGCGCGAATTTCAGAGATGAGCTGTTCGTGACGAGGACGGTCAAGGACCACCACCGTCAGATCGGAGGGGCGAATATTCTTCGCCTTTGCCACGGACTGGATATTCCATTCCACGGACTCGTTGATATCGATAGCGCCAACTGCCTCGGGGCCAACGGCAATCTTTTCCATGTAGAAGACTGCGGAAGGGTCATACATGGTCCCGCGTTCGGCAGCCGCAATGACAGAAATGGCGTTGGGGCGGCCTTCCGCCATCAAGCGGGTACCGTCGACCGGGTCTACGGCGATATCCATGGCGGCACCCTCGCCGGTGCCTACCTCTTCGCCGTTAAAGAGCATGGGGGCCTCATCCTTTTCGCCCTCACCAATGACAACGACGCCGTTCATCGCTACGGAATTGATGAGCTTGCGCATGGCGTCGACCGCCGCGCCATCGCCCTCATTCTTCTGGCCGCGGCCTACCCAACGGCCGGAAGCGAGTGCTGCTGCCTCGGTGACACGAACCAGTTCCATTGCCAGGTTGCGGTCAGGAAGATAAGACGTATTTTCGGACATGTGTAGTGGTTGCCTTCCATAGTTTTCTCATCGAGGGGTGTTCCCCTTGATGCTCTACCTTTCCATTCTCGCACTTTTTTGCTCTAATGGGTTCGATTTTGCGCCCCATTTGTGGGGGATTGACAGATCTTTCGGAGCAAAAGGGGCCGTGTGGCTTTTTGAAAGCAGGCCGTGCGATACTAAGGCGCGTGGCTGCAGAAGAAAGACCAAAGATTTTTGAAGGCGCGAAGGATATTTCTCTGTCCCTCGCCGTCGTGGTGATTATGATGCTGCTCGCCGTGGGAGCGACCGGCCTGTGCTCAATTAACTCCGAAACCCAGCAGGGAGCGGTGCAGGAAGTGGATGAACAAACCTTCCTAGACACCCAGGCTCGCGCAGGGGTCGGTGCTATTCGCAATCCCGAAATGCCGGAGGGCTGGGAGGCCAATGCTGCCCGCCGCGTAGATATGGGCGGCGAGAATGCCACCGTGGTCAGCTGGGTGACCGCTGACCAAGGGTTTGTGGAGTCTACACAAACGCAGGTCGCGGCCGATAAGGCAGGCGAGGCGTACGATGCCAACTACCGCGGCATTGAATCCGCCCGCGAGGTCAAGGGCCACCAAGTGCGGGTGCTAGAAAGCGACGATGATTCCGTGCGCCGCCTGTGGGTTACGGATTTGGGCGATGCCCGTCTCATCATCTCCGGCGCCGCGGACGACAGTGACTTTGAGGCTGCTACCGCTGCGTTTATCGACGCCGCACCTATAGCCGAAAAATAACCTCGCCCAAGCCTTCTTCCGCGGCGGTGGCGCTAAGACCGTCGCCGGCTTGGGCGATAACTTCAGCTAGGGCCTGCGAATCTAGGCCGCTGAGGCGTGTTTTTCCTGCAAAGACATCGATGCGCTCGCGCTGCGAGCGCTGCGGATAAATGGCAATCTCGCGTACTTTGTCGTCCGTAAAGCGCAGCACCACAGATTGGGAGAAGTAGCTCACCTCATTATCGTCGCGGGTGTGCGCAGGGCCGAAGAATTCTTCTACGAATTCTCGGGAGTCTCCCGCCATGATGGAACCGGCGGCCGCGGATTTCGATACAAAGTCCACGCGCTCGCCTGGATACCCATAAATCTGCACTACTCGTCTCCTTCAGCGTCTGCGTCCTCGGCCCGATCGAGCGCGTCTTCCACACGCTTCGCCGCGCCGTCGAGGTGCGCCTCGCACGCACGGGCAAGCGCCTCCCCGCGCTCCCAGTACTTCAGCGACTCATCCAAGCCCATTTGTCCGAGCTCGAGAATCTTGACGGTTTCAATGAGTTCATCGCGAGCTTGCTCATAGCTCAATTCTTCTACTGGGGTAAAAGCATCCTGGCCTGGCTGGCCGGTACCAATGGTGTCCTCGGACATGATTTTCTCCTCGTCTGGTGATTAATCGGCGGCCTGGGAGGCCATAGAAACTGCGGTAATAGATCCATCGCCTACGCGAATGCGCAACTGTGCGCCGGGTGGGGATTGCTCATATGAAGTCACAACCTCAGGGCCGGAGCCGTCCTTGGGCACTACCTGGACGATGGAGTACCCGCGGGCGAGAGTCGCCGACGGACCCAAGGCCGAAACGCGGGCGCGCAGCGATTCCACGTGGCGGGTTTCTCGCTCCACCATGACTTCAATTTCTCGCCGCATGGTGGCGCGGGTGCGCTCTACCTCTTCGCGGCGCGCACGGATAGGGGTCATTGGGTCCGCCATGACAGGCCGGGAACGAATATTGTCGAGGCCGCGCCGTTCCCTTTCCACCCAGCCGCGCAGCGCGGCCGCCATGCGAGAGCGAGCCTCTGCGACGATGGCGCGCTCCTCTGTCACAGAGGGCACGACGCGCTTGGCGGCGTCGGTAGGCGTCGCAGCGCGCAGGTCGGCGACGTTATCGAGCACCGGGCTGTCCGGCTCATGGCCAATGGCAGAGACTACCGGGGTGCCGGCCGCAGCCACTGCGCGTTGCAGTGCTTCTTCCGAGAAAGGCAGCAGATCTTCCACGGAGCCGCCGCCACGGGCGATGATGATGACGTCGACTTCAGGATCCGCATCAAGCTGCTGGAGCGCATCAATAACCTCAGGCACGGTATTCGCACCCTGGACCGCGGTATTGAGGACGCGGAACTGCACCGCTGGCCAGCGGTCATGGGCTACCGCCATCACATCCCGCTCTGCAGCCGAGCCGCGGCCGGTAATCAACCCGATTTTGTGTGGCAGGTAGGGGAGGGGCCGCTTGCGTGCGGGATCGAAAAGGCCTTCAGTAGCCAGCTGTTGGCGCAGCTTTTCAATACGAGCGAGCAGATCGCCAATGCCTACATGACGAATTTCGGTGGTCCACAGCGAAAAGGAACCGCGTCCAGCGTAAAAGGCGGGCTTACCGTGGACAATGACGCGGTCGCCGTCTTTTAGCGGTGCTGACAATGACTGCAACATCGATGATGGGCAAGTCAATTGCACGGACTTTTCCTGCTGTACGTCACGCAGCGTGAGGTAGGACAGCTTCCAGGTGGGCTTGAAGTTAATTTGGGTCAACTGACCCTCTACCCACAGGTAACCCAGGCGCTCGATCCAGCCCTTGACTTGGTCATTGACCTTGCCAACGGGCCAGGGAGTGTCCGGTGTATTTGCCGGTTGATTCACACAGCCTCCCTTTCTTCAGTCTGCCGTGTTCTTCCGTCTAGTTTAGGGGCCAGCGCAGTTGATTGTCCCGCTCGGGGTAGTCAGAAAGGTGACGTTAGGCCCCACTATTGTTTTGCGTAGTGTTTCGATACTCTGGGAGCCATGACTGATGGTAAAAATGTTCTCCTCGCGGCCCCGCGCGGATACTGCGCGGGCGTGGACCGCGCGGTCGAGACTGTAGAAAAGGCGCTGGAAAAGTACGGCGCGCCCATTTATGTACGCAAGCAAATCGTGCACAACCGTTACGTCGTAGAGTCTCTGGCAGAACGCGGCGTCATCTTCGTCGACGAGGCCTCTGAGGCACCAGAAGGCGCTCACCTAGTCTTCTCCGCCCACGGTATTTCCCCAGCCGTGCGCGCAGAGGCAACGCAGCGCAAGCAGCTTACTTTGGATGCCACCTGCCCATTGGTAACCAAGGTGCATAAGGAAGCCCAGCGCTTCCAGCGCGATGGCTACCACATCCTCTTGGTTGGCCACGAAGGCCACGAAGAAGTAGAAGGCACTGCCGGCGAAGCACCTGAGGTCACCCACCTCGTGGACGGTGTCGAGGGCGTCGCCAAGCTGCCAGATTTCTTGCAGGATGAGAAGCTTATTTGGCTGTCCCAGACCACGCTATCGGTGGATGAGACCATCACCATTGTCAATAAGCTGCGCGAGCGCTTCCCACACCTGGAGAACCCGCCTTCAGACGATATTTGCTACGCCACCCAAAACCGCCAAGAATCCGTCAAGGCCATTGCGCCACAGTGCGACCTGATGATTGTGGTGGGCTCTAAGAACTCCTCCAACTCGGTGCGCTTGGTTGAGGTGGCGCTGGAGGCAGGCGCCAAGGCTTCCCACCTCGTGGATTTTGCCAAGGAAATCGACGAATCTTGGTTGGAAGACGTCCAGACCGTCGGCGTAACCTGCGGTGCTTCGGTACCTGAGTTGCTGGTACGCGAAGTACTGGAGTTCCTAGACGAGCGCGGTTATAGCGACGTAGAGCAGGTAACTACCTCTACCGAGACGATTACCTTCGCCCTGCCGCGCGACCTGCGCCCAGCACGCACCTAAGTAGCGTTCGCCTATACGGCGGTGAAAACGAAAGAAAGGCCCGGAAACGGGCCTTTCTTTTTGCTTTAATCCTCGTCGTAGAGGTTATCGTCCCAGCCTTGCTTAGGCTGTTCCTTTTCCTGCTGAGACGCCGGGACGGAATCGCCAGCGCGCCGGGCTGGATCCGGGCGCAGCGGATTGTCGCGTTCCTCTTGTTGCATTCGGCGGCGCTCTTCACGGTCGCGCCCACGCAGGCGATCCTTTGGCGCTGGGCGTGACTTCTTTAACGTGTGCGAGGCGCGGGCGCGCTGCGGTGCGGCTTGAGACTGCTTGGAGTTCTTTGCCGGCTTATCGCGCGCCATCAAGTCTGCAACCGATAGGCGTTCCTCGCGGTTGCGTCGGTCTTGTTCGGCGTCGGCACGGCGGGAAGCGGTTTCCATTTCGGCGGTGCGCTTGGCCGTCTTGCGATAGCGTGCCCAGCGCAGCCAGGCGATGATTGCCGCACCCACGAAGGCAATGAGGAGCCACAGGAACCTCTGGACAAGGGGGAACGCCGCGGTGACGATCGCCGTCTTGGAAAACGCCGATGCGCCGTCTGGCAAGTTGGCCTTGGTGATAAAGAAACCGGCCACGCCCACCGTTATGGCATACACAATGGGGATAGAAGCCACGGTGAGGAAGAGGCCGCGTTCTTCTACGATGAGCGCCACCAGCAGCGAGCCGATGACAAGGAACGCGAGGTAAGCCCACCCGATGGAACCCATCAGGATGGAAATCAACGCGCCCGTGAGCAAGAGTGCCGCGAGCAGCCCAAGGCCCTTGCCCAGCGTGATGCTGGGGAGACCGGAGCTTTGGGCGGCGGAGGACTTTCTTTGCTTGGCTTGTGACACGTCGGAAGATCCTACCGGTTGCCGCCGGCCCATGGCTATTTCCACGCACGAAAGCGGCGGATTTATAGTGCCGAATTCCCGCGCGGCCAGGTATCAATAGGCAAGGGCTCCCGCGGGGTGCGATCCGTGCGGCCGGGGATATCCATCTCATGCAATTTGCGGGCGGTCACGCCCACGCGGGAATCAAGCGAAGAAAGCGTGGCATTATAAGCCTCGACTGCTTTCTCCAGGTTATGGCCCACCTTGCTGTAGTGATCAGAAAGCGTATTCAGGCGCGTATACAGTTCGCGCCCTAAGCGCTGGACCTCCTTAGCCTTGGCGGAGATATCTTCTTGGTGCCAGCCCATGGCCACCGTGCGCAAGAGGGCAAAAAGCGAGCTGGGGGTGGCGATCACTACATTGCGTTCAAAGGCGTACTCGATAAGTTCTGGATCCACCGATAGCGCGGCATCAAGGAAGGGGTCTGCGGGAACGAAGAGGATGACGAACTCGGGCGTTGGTTGAAACGCCTCAATGTAGTCCTTCTGCGATAGTGCTTGGACGTGGCCGCGCATTAAATGCGCGTGGCGGCGGAGGAAGCCGGCGTGCTCTTCTGGGTCATCGGTTTCTAGGGCGTCAAGGTAAGAGGTAAAAGGAACCTTGGCATCGACGATGATGTGGCGGCCACCGGCCAAATTGATGAGCATGTCAGGGCGGACGATGCGCCCGCCTAATGGGGCGGAGACCTGGCAATCAAAGTCCACGTGTTTGGTCATACCGCCTAGCTCCACCACGCGCTCTAATTGCACCTCGCCCCAACGGCCACGCACATTGGGTGAGCGCAAAGCGGTTACTAGTTTGTCGGTGCGTTCGGTCAGGCGGGAGGAGGTGCGGGTCACCGCCTGCACCTGGCTGGAGAGGGAGGCGAGCAGCGCGGTGCGGTCTTCCTCAATTTCTTGGAGCTGAAATCCCAAGCGGTCCATGGCCTTTTCTAGCGGTTGGAGTTCGGCTTGGCGGCGCTGCGAGTCTTGTAGCGCGCGGTGCTCGGCGCTCGGCGCGGAGCGCGTAGCGGAGTAAGAATGGGCCAGCCAGCCCATTACCGCGCCGAGGATGAGGCCGATAAAAAGTAGCAGCACGGGCAAAGTGGAAGTCATGACTTCCAGCATGGCACGCGCGGCCGACACGACCCATTATTTTTTCGAATCTCCGTTCAAAAGGCCTTCGAAGGCGTCGCGGGCGCGGCGCAGGTTTGCGCGCATGCCGGGCTTGTCATGCTCCTTGGGGGTGGATTCCACATTGAGGGCGGCGTCGAGGGAATTGGAATCGCCGTCCGCGGAGACGTCGGCAAACGCGCCTTCTGGGGCTGCATAGTCCGGCATCTTGAGCCATGCCTCGCGCTTATAGCGCCCTTGGTCTTCGGTGTAGCGGCCGATGAGATAACCAGCTACGGTAGAAAAGTCCAGATCCGCGGCGGTCTTTTCGCCCGACTGTAGCTTCATCATGTCTTGTCCGTAGCGGTAGGCCACCGCAAACATGGCGGCCGTCGGAACCGCGAGGAAACCACCTATCAGGCCAAAGAGAGCTGAGCCGACCGTGACGGAAACCAAGACGATGACCGGGTGCAGGTCCATGGCCTTGGACTGCAGCCAGGGCGAGAGGACATTGCCCTCCAACTGCTGGACCAGCAACACCAAGCCGAGGACGAGCAGAGCCTTGGTTACGCCAAGGGAGACCAACGCGATGGTGACGGAGAGGGCGCCGGCCACGATCGCGCCGACGAAGGGGATAAAACCCGCGATAAAGGTGATGATCGCCAAAGCCATGGCCAGCGGAACGCCGATGAGGGCGAGGCCGACGCCGATAAAGATGGCGTCGACAAGCGAGACAACTGCTTGCGCGCGAATGAAGCCGCCCAGCGTATTCCAGGCGCGAGTAAGCAGCTCCGTCAGATGCCAGCCGGCGCGCTTGCCCGTGGCATCGCGCAGCCAGGGAAGGAACTTAGCGCCGTCCTTCAGGAAGAAGAAGGTCAGCACCAACACGATAAAGAGCGTGACCAAGATGGAGGTAGCGGTGCCGATGCCGGTAAAGACCGATCCGGCGATGGCTCCGGCACGTTGCTGCAGCCAGGACGCCGCCTCGTCGATGTAGCTACTCATGTCATCGCTATCAAGGTTGAGCGGTGGGCCCTGGGCCCAGAGCTGAAGGCTTTGGATGCCGGAGACCGTCTGCAAATACAGTGACCGGGATTGGCGCATGAAGTCTGGGGCGACAAATGCAATGAGGCCGCCGACGGCCGTGAAGGAAACCAAAATGGTTACGGCGGCCGCCAACGCGGCGGGAAGGCCAATATTGCGCAGCTTTTTAGCCACCGGTGCCAGAACGGTGCAGATAATAAGGGCCAAAAGAACTGGCAAAAGCCCCTGCCAGAAGTTACCCAGCAAACGGTAGAGGGCGTAGAGGAATACGCAGATGATGAGCAGGCGAACGGCCCATAGGGAAGCGGCCTTAACCACCTCGCCGGCGATGACGGAGCGGTCTACCTGATCGCCTGGTGGATGTGGGGATACATCCTCCAGCTTGCTGGTGTCGAAGCTTTCATCAAACTTATCGCCCAGGCCCGCTTGGGGGTCATCGGGCAGCGGTTGGTTATCAGAATTCACCCCACCATCTTGCCTTAAAAGAAGGCGGGTGCGTTAGGATTGGCCCCGTGAGTCTTACACTAGGAATCGTCGGCCTGCCCAATGTGGGCAAGTCCACTTTGTTTAATGCCCTGACCCGTTCCGAGATCCTGGCGGCGAACTACCCGTTTGCCACCATCGAGCCCAACGTGGGCTTGGTGGAGCTGCCGGATTCCCGCCTGACCCAGCTGGCGGAGATGTTTAACTCTGAGCGCATCCTGCCTGCCACCGTGTCCTTCGTGGACATCGCCGGCATCGTCTCCGGCGCTTCGCAGGGTGAGGGTATGGGCAACGCGTTCCTAGCCAATATCCGCGAGGCAGACGCCATTTGCCAGGTAGTACGCGCCTTCTCTGATGACAATGTCATTCACGTCGATGGCAAGGTGGACCCGCGCAACGATATCTCCGTTATTAATACCGAGCTCATTCTTGCGGACCTCCAGACCATCGAAAAGGCCCTGCCGCGCTTGGAAAAGGATGCGCGCAAGAATAAGGATTTGGCCGCCGAGGTGGAAGCAACCAAGAAGGCCCAGGAGATTTTGGAAGATGATCGCACCCTCTTCGCCGCCGCGAAGGAGGGCGAGATTGACCTCGCCCTCGTGCGCGATCTGCACCTGATGACGGCTAAGCCCTTCCTCTATGTCTTCAATTCGGATGAAGCAGTGCTTACCGACGACGCTAAGAAGGAAGAACTCCGCCAGCTCGTCGCCCCGGCTGAGGCCGTATTCCTCGATGCGCAGACCGAAACCGAGCTGCTCGAGTTGGAAGAAGATGAAGCCCGCGAGTTGCTCGAGGCCGTAGGCCAAGATGAGCCGGGCCTAGCTACCCTGGCTAAGGCAGGTTTTGCCACCTTGGGTCTGCAGACCTACCTCACCGCCGGGGAGAAGGAGGCCCGCGCGTGGACCATTAAGCAGGGCTCTGCCGCCCCGCAGGCCGCCGGCGTTATTCACACTGACTTTGAGAAGAAGTTCATTAAGGCCGAAATCGTTTCCTTCGATGATCTTGTAGAAGCCGGCTCCATGGCTGAGGCCCGTGCGCATGGCAAGGTCCGCCAAGAAGGCAAGGACTACATCATGCAGGACGGCGATGTGTGCGACTTTAAGATCGGCGGCTAATTCCACACCGCTTTGAACCGGCCCTTTGTCAGAGCGAGAAGGCACCGCCCACTCACGCACAAAAGAAGGTAGCGAAGGCGAAACTTCCGCGTTACTGTGGGCGGCGTGCCCGAACAAAGGAGGCTGCAACATGGCTGACCTAGATAACAAGACCATTGCCATCATCGCTACCGATGGCTTCGAAGACTCCGAGCTGACCTCCCCGTTGGAGGCCGTGAAGAACGCTGGTGCTACCGTGCGCGTCCTCGCCCCAAAGGCCGGTACCATCACCGGTAAGAATGGTACGGAGATTTCCGTTGACGCCGCTACTGCTGACTCCACTGGCGAGTCTTTCGACGGCATTATCCTGCCTGGCGGCACCAACAACGCCGACCTCATCCGCCTGGACAAGGCTGCAGTGGAAATCGTGCGCAACCACATGAGCAAGGATCTCCCGCTTGGCGCCATCTGCCACGGCGCTTGGATCCTGGCTGATGCTGAAGCCCTCAAGGGCCGCACCCTGACGTCTTTCCCATCCCTGCAGACCGACCTGCGCAATGCAGGCGCTACCTGGGTAGATGAGGAAGTCCACTGCGACCAGGGTTTGGTCTCGTCCCGCACTCCAGATGACCTGCCAGCCTTTAACGCCAAGCTGGTAGAAGAGTTTGCAGAGGGACAGCACTAAAGTTCCACGAATTTCAGCCACGGGTACTGCCCGTGGCTTTTTTCGATCTTGCGCCGGTGTCATGTGCCCTATAAAGTTAGTTTTTCTGAAGGGGAGTAGTTCCCTCGGTTAATTCCGAGATGACTGGTCGACATACTGGCGTGTAGCCCGGCCAGCCAGCGCCCGCAGTGCCCGCGGCCGTGAACGAGACCTTCGGTCCGCAACCGAACCGAAGGGAGAAGTGACTATGTCCTCTATTGGCTCAGAGCAGCGCATTCTTGAGCGCTTCATGCAGCTGTCCATCGCCGCCGCTGTGGCCACCATTATCCTCAAAGCCTTGGCCGCGTGGGTTACCGGCTCGGTGGGCTTCCTCTCCGATGCCTTCGAATCCATCGTGAATCTCGTCGCAGCCGTCGCCGGCTTTTATGCCCTCCGGATTGCCTCTAAGCCGGCCGACGATAACCACCAGTTTGGTCACGGCAAAGCCGAGTACGTCTCCGCCTTGGTAGAGGGCGCAATGATTTTTATTGCGGCCGGCATGATCGTGTACACGGCGATCCAACGCTTCTTTGTTCCGCAGCCGATTGAAGAGCCGGGCTGGGGCTTGGCGTTGTCAACGCTTTCGTCCGTGCTCAACGGCGCAGTGGGTATCGCGCTCATCCGTGCAGGTAAGCGCTACCGTTCCGCCACCTTGGAGGCGGATGGGCACCATCTGTTTACCGACGTCTGGACTTCCGTCGGAGTCCTTGTCGGCATCGCCGCCGTATTCCTTACTGGCTGGTGGTGGCTGGATCCTGTAGTGGCGCTCGCAGTGGGCATCAATATCTTATGGACGGGCTATAGCCTCCTGCGCGATTCGGTGAGTAGCCTGCTTTCTGAGGCGCTTCCCGACGACGAGCGCCAGAACATTAGGCAGCTCCTAGCTCGGCTGGAGCAGGAACACTCGGTAAACTTCACGGATCGTCGCACCGTGGCCTCTGGCCGCCAGCGGTTGGTGTACCTGACCATGGAGGTGCCAGGGGAGTGGAGCGTCATGCACTCCCACGAGGTTGCAGACGCAGTGGAAATTGCCCTCGACGAGCTTTACCCAGGCTGCAGTGCGTTCATTCATGTGGAACCAGCCGGTCTGGAAAATCGACGCCCGTACCTATTCCGCTAAGACTTAATCTTCTCAGCTTTCTGCCGACAGCTGAGGTGAATGCGCACTAGACCAATATGTGTGTAGGCCTGTTCGGGGGCACGGACTTGTATGTTGCCTGTAAATTGGCGGGGTAAAAGCACACCCTCTTTAAACAATCCTGTGGTACTGCTGTCACCGCATTTCGGGGGTGTGGTGAACAATGGACGATTTGGAGATCGTGAAGGGGTGCGTCTAGGACGCTGCGGGCGAGAGAATCGACATCCGGTTTCCCGGTTTGGGTGTTTATGGTGCAGATTTTCCAATGTTATAGAACTGTTATCAACCGTTCTGAGCTGCATCAAGCTTGGCTTTGGTGAACAAAGTTGAGAAAAATCTCCGCTAGCGGTCGAAAAATTTTGATTTCTCCGTATGGTGGTTGTCACAGCAATCAATTGGAGATTTTCACCCCCACACTCCACGTGGCGGGGTTGGAAAATGTCCTTTTGTTTGGTTGAAGATAGCTATACCAATAGCAGAAAGGATTTACTGACAATGGGCAAGAACATTAAGGACCTCTTTAACGCAACCGCATACGACAAGGACGGCGAGAAGCTGGGCGACGTTAACGAGGTATTCGTTGATGACCAGTCCGGCCAGCCTACCTTCGTTGAGGTTAACCACGGCCTGTTCGGCATGAACTCCAGCTTGGTTCCGCTGCGTGGCCACGACTTCTCCGGCGATGACCTGAAGCTGGGCTTCTCCAAGGACCGCATCAAGGATGCTCCGGACTTCGACTCCGATAAGCCGCTGACCCCTGAGGCACAGTCCGATATCTTCAAGCACTACGGTCTGGAAAACGCACACGACGTTACCGACTACAAGGATTCCAACCTTGACTCCAAGCGCGACGTTCAGGCTGGCGCTGACAAGGATCACAACCTGACCGCAGGTGCTGGCGCTGCTGGTGCTGGCGCAGGTGTTGCAGGTGCAGGCGTTGCTGGTGCACACGCTGATGAGAAGAAGGCAGCTACCCACACCACTGACGCCGCTGCTACCGAGCGCAAGGCTGGCGTAGCTGATGACGCTGCAGCTGCACGTACCAACAACGATGGCGAGCTCATCCGTTCCGAGGAGCAGCTCAACGTCAACAAGGAGCGCGTCGCTACCGGTGAGGCTCGCCTGCGCAAGTACGTTGTGACCGACACCGAGTCCGTTGAGGTTCCGGTTGAGCGTGAAGAGGTTCGCGTCGAGCGCACCCCGATCAACGCTGAGGATGCCAAGAACTACAACGGCTCCATCTCCGGTGACTCCGAGGAAGCTTCCGTCACCCTGCACGAGGAGCGCGTGAACGTGAACAAGGAAACCGTTCCGGTTGAGAAGATCAACCTGAAGAAGGACACCGTTCGCGACACCGAGACTCACACCGAGGAGCTGCGCAAGGAGCAGATCGACACCGATGGTGTTGACGGCCTCAAGAAGTAAAAGAGCATAGCTAAACGCCCGCAAGGAATACCTTGCGGGCGTTTCTTTTTTCCTTATCTAGGAGACTGGTTTAAGCCTTGACGCCGATAGCCTCAGCCGAGTCAGAATCCATAATGTCCTTGACGCCGTTCTCGGCAGCATCCCAGGTTGCCTTGTCCTGGATGCCGGCGCGCTTAGCCACGATGGTGGCGCACAGCACCTGTCCGGTGACGTTGAGTGCGGTACGACCCATGTCAATAATCGGCTCGATAGCAAGCAGGAGACCTACACCAGCCAGTGGCAGGCCGAGCGTGGAAAGCGTCAGAGTGAGCATCACCGTTGCGCCGGTGGTGCCTGCGGTGGCAGCGGAACCGATGACGGACACAAAGATGATGAGCAGGTACTGGGTGAAGTCAAGGTCGATGCCATAGAACTGGGAGACGAAGATGGCAGCGATGGCTGGGTAGACGGAAGCGCAGCCATCCATCTTGGTCGTTGCGCCCAGCGGAATGGCAAAGGAAGCGTACTCGGACGGAACGCCCATAGCCTTTTCGCTGAAGCGCTCGGTAGCTGGCATGACGCCCATCGAAGAACGGGTAACAAAGCCCAGGGAGGTCACGGGCCATACGCGCTTGAAGAAGCCGATGACCGGGATCTTGTTGAACTTCAGCACTGCCGGGTAGACCACGGCAAATACCAGGCCCATGCCTACGTACATGGCCAAGACGAACTTGCCCAGCGAGCCCAATGCATCCCAGCCGTAGGTAGCTACGGCCTTACCGATGAGGGCCGCGGTGCCAATCGGGGCAAGGCGGATAATCCACCACAGGATGACCTGAATGACCTTCAGGAAGGACTCGGTAAAGCGCAGGAAAGGCTCGGCAGACTTGCCAGTCTTGACGGCGGCGATACCAATGGCCAGCGAGATGACGAGGAGCTGGAGGGCGCCAAAGCTGAGGGATACTTCGCCGTCGGAAAGCGAGGCAGAAAGGCCCACGAAGTTCTGGGGCAGAAGCTGCTCAAAGAACGCGGTCCACGAGCCGACGTGGGAAGGATCCTGCGCGGTGGAAGCATCGATGCTCGTACCGATGCCCGGCTTCATTACGACGGCGACAATGATGCCCGTCAAGACGGAGAAGAATGCGGTGATGGCAAACCACACAAGCGTGGAAATTGCCAGGGAAGCGGCGTTGGCCACCTTGCGCAGATTAGCCACGGAAGTAACAACAGCGGCGAAGATGAGTGGCGGGATCATCACCTTGAGCAGCTGAACGTAGGCGCCGCCGACGCCCGTGAGCAGAGTGGTCAACCAGCCTGGGTTATCTGGGTCGGTATCCATGCCGGAGGCAATGAAGCCCAGGATAAGGCCGATGATGAGGCCCGCGATGACCTGAGCACCGAATCCCGTGGCCCAGCCGGGAAGCTTGGAGCGCGAAGATTCTTGTTGAGACATAAAGATTCCTTTGAAAATAAAAATGGACAGATCGGACTATTTTCCAGATACTGTTCTGTTCAACTTCAACATCGCTCAGCTTATTCCTTCTACGTCTGTAGGTACAAAGTGCGAGTGGTTTGCCGTGGCTAGAACCTCACCTTTCACGCTCACGGAAAGGTGGATCTGCGCTGGCTTTATGGCGCTGGTGAGCGCGAAGGGAGGGGAGTTTGAGCTACCACATGTGTCCCATTGCTAACTTTAAGTAGCTACTCTCTCTATCTTTCTCAGGAGGAACATTTATGGGCTGGGTTAAACCTCTCGTTGGCATTTTCGCAGTTGGCGCAGTGGCTTCCGTTGCTTTAGGCGGCGGTGATGAAGATACTGTGGCGGTCAACCGAGTGATCGATGGCGACACCATTGACGTCGACATAGACGGCGAAAATACCCGCGTCCGGCTGCTCAATATTGATACGCCTGAAATCGGCCATAACGGCGAACCGAGTGAGTGCCTTGCGGAGGAAGCGAAGCAGTACTTGGAAGGACGGCTGCCAAAGGGAACGGAGGTTCGGTTGGAATATGACTCCGAGCGGACCGACAAATACGGCCGCACTCTTGCCGGTGTCTTTATCGACGATGACTTCATAAACGCGGATGTCGCGGCCGAAGGGCTTGCCACTGCAGTCGTATTTGGCGGAAACGACAAATTTTACGACGAAGTGCGCAACGCCGAACGCGGCCCTAAAGACGCCGGCGAAGGGGTCTTTGGGGTCTCGGACGAGTGTAAGGTTTCCAGCGATAAGGACATGGCCGAGGCGCTTAGCGGCGCTGAAGCTGCGGCGGTAGCATTTGCAGCTTCCGGGGAAGCTGATATTGCAGGGTACGAGGATGTACTGGACAAATCAGCAGCTGCGAAGGCCGGATTAGCGATTCTGACCCGCCACAAAGATGATCGAAGCACCTTCCAGAAAGCAGCGTATCCGGATGCTCCCAAGGAGATTGCCGCGAAGAAGGAACGCGAGCTTGAGGGGGAGGAGAAACAAGCCCGCGAAGAGCTCGAGAAGTTGGAGGAGAAAGAGCGGGAGAAAGAGAAGCGCGAAAAGGAACGCCAGGAAGAAGCACGCCGCCGTGCAGAGCAGCGGCAAGAAGAGATTCGCCAGCAGGAGCACAACGCGCCGGAAGTAGAGGTAGCGGAGCAGCCAGCGCATGAGGAGGTGGCTGACTATCAAGCCCCCGAGCAGCAGCCCGCACCTCGGCCGGCACCTCAGCCGGCGCCGGTGGTCGATAACTACACCGGGTGCCGAGCTTATGGCGGAAACTATGCCATGACCTCCGTAGATAAGAAGGGGCGTTCATACGCGAAGATCGACTGCACTACGAAGCAGCAGATCGGTTAGGCACCCCGCCCTTCGCGCTCACGGGCAGGGCCCTGAGTACTTGGAGTATGGCTCCCGGTGAGCGCGTGGGGAGCGGGGATTAGGGCCTACGCCCTTGCCGCTCACCGGGACCAAGGGGAAGTGCCATCCAAGCGCTGCCGGTGAGCGCGAAGGGTGGGAGGGCCCGGGGATCTGGAATACTGGCAGCATGAAAATCCTCGTAACCGCATTCGACGCCTTCGGCGGAGAGAGCATAAACCCCACGGAACGAGTTCTTCAGCAACTGCCGGATCGCATTGGAGACGCGGAGCTCATCAAGCTCGTGATCCCGACGAAGTTCGGGGAATCGCTGCGTCGGGCGATTGAGGCCGCGGAGGGCTCGGCGGTCGATGCAATTGTATGTTTGGGACAGGCCGGTGGGCGGGCGCATATCACCCCAGAGCGGGTCGCGATTAACGTTATGGATGCCGATATTCCTGATAATGCGGGTTATCAGCCGGTGGATGTACCGGTTGTGGAAGGCGGCCCGGCGGCATATTTCTCTACGCTGCCGGTAAAGGAAATGGTTGCGGCAATGGAGGATATTCCGGCGCGGTTGTCGAATACGGCCGGGACTTTCGTGTGTAACCAGCTGCTCTATGGTCTCTTGCATCACTTCGCAGGGGCGAAGGTGCGCGCAGGATTTGTCCACGTCCCGTTCATTACAGAGCAGGAGAAAACGGATAAGCCCATGATGGAGCTGGCGGACATCGTTGAGGGGATTAAGCGGGCACTCTGGGCGGTGCAAGCTAGTTAGGGTAGCCTTTGTGGCTTTTTTAACCGGTGAAATATAGATTAAGGGACATGTCTCGCTTTAGCCCTCTCAACTGGCCGGTTGTGCGCCAGCTGCGCAGTGGCGATCCCTTTGGAAGGGACGTCAATACGCAGTCTCAAAAGAGTAAAGATAAGCATGGGCGCACCGTGGAAGCAGACCGCGTGGTGCAGTCGGTGTGCCCGTACTGCGCGGTTGGTTGCTCGCAGCGCGTATATGTCAAAGATGACCGCGTCATTCAGGTGGAGGGCGATCCGGATTCGCCCATTTCTCGTGGACGCCTGTGTCCGAAGGGATCTGCGTCGGAGCAGTTGATTAACTCCGCTACGCGCCTTACCAAGATTAAGTATCGTGCGCCGCACTCGACGAAGTGGCAGGATCTTGATGAAGATACCGCGATGGAGATGATTGCGGATCGTTTCTTGGAAGCCCGCCGGAACGGTTGGCAGGATGTGGACGATGAAGGTCGTGCGCTCAACCGCACGATGGGCATTGCCGGTTTGGGCGGTGCGACCTTGGATAATGAGGAAAATTACCTCATCAAGAAGCTATTTACCGCTGCTGGTGCGATTCAGCTCGAGAACCAGGCGCGTATATGACACTCCGCCACTGTTCCTAGTCTAGGAACTTCGTTTGGCCGCGGCGGCGCAACCCAACCGCTGCAGGATATGGCGAATGCGGACTGCATCGTCATTGAGGGTTCTAATATGGCCGAGTGCCACCCCGTGGGGTTCCAATGGGTGGTGGAAGCCAAGAAGCGTGGTGCCCGCATCATTCACGTGGATCCGCGTTATACGCGCACGTCTGCCTTTGCGAATCGCCACATTGGCATTCGCGGCGGTACGGACGTGGTGCTTTTGGGCGCAGTCATTAACTACCTGCTGGACAATGACCTGTATTTCCATGACTACGTGGTGGCGTATACCAATGCGCCGATGATCATTTCGGAGGACTACCAGGACACCGAAGATCTGGACGGCCTGTTCTCTGGTTATGACCCAGAGACCGGTAAGTACGTCACGGATTCGTGGCAGTACGTACAGAAGCCGGAGGGCGCGTCGTGGAATGTGGAACGCGATGAGACGCTAGAGCATCCGAATTCAGTCTTCCAGATTCTCAAGCGGCACTACGCGCGCTATACGCCTGAAGTAGTGGAGGAGACCTGCGGTATTGCGCAGGAGGACTTCTATTACCTAGCGGAGTCGATCGCGCGGAATTCCACGCCGGATCGCACCACCTGCTTTGCCTATGCGTTGGGCTTTACCCAGCACACCCTGGGTGCGCAGTTCATTCGTACAGCCGCCATCTTGCAGCTGCTCACCGGCAATGTGGGGCGCCCAGGTTCGGGAATTATGGCGTTGCGCGGTCACGCCTCGATTCAAGGCTCTACCGATATCCCGACGTTGTTCCACTCGTTGCCGGGGTATTTGCCCATGCCGAGCGTCGATAAGCAAAGCTGGCCAGAGTTCGTTGATGGAATCCGTAATGAGTCGCAGAAGGGCTTTTGGCAGATCGGTGAGAACTACGCGGTCTCGCTGATGAAGTCCTACTGGGGCGATGCGGCAACCAAGGACAACGGATGGGGATATGACCTCATGCCGCGCATTTCTGGTGCGCATTCGACCTATGAAACGCTCATGGCCATGCTGGATGAGCAGGTGGAAGGCTACTTTGTCTTTGGCCAGAACCCGGCCGTCGCGCAGTCCAATGGCGGTATGCAACGCCGTGGCTTGGCGGCGCTGAAGTGGCTGGTCGTACGCGATTTCCAGGAGATTGAGACCGCCTCTTTCTGGAAGGATTCGCCGGAGATTAAAAACGGCGAGCTTAAGACCGAAGACATCGGCACCGAGGTCTTCTTGATGCCGGCGGCCACCCACGTGGAAAAGGCGGGAACCTTTACCCAGACGCAGCGCATGCTGCAATGGCGCTTCCAGGCGGCCCCGCCGCCAGGGGATGCCAAGAGTGACCTGTGGTTCTTCTACCAACTGGGCAAGAAGATCAAGGAACGCCTGCGCGATTCCACCGATCCGCGAGATATTCCATTGCAGAAGGTCACGTGGGACTATGTGGAAACCGAGGAAGGCGAGCCGAATTCTGAGGACGTCCTCAAGGAGATCAACGGCTACTACCTAGAGGGCCCGAAGAAGGGCGAGCTTTTGCCTGCCTTCGTGGAGATGAAGAATGACGGCAGCACCTCGGGCGGTTGCTGGATCTATACCGGCGTGTTTAAGGACGGCATTAATCAGTCCGCGCGCAAGGTACCGGGGTCGGAGCAAAACGAGGTAGCTCCCGAGTGGGGTTGGGTATGGCCGGCCAACCGCCGCCTGCTCTACAACCGTGCCTCGGCGAAGCCTGACGGCACGCCGTGGTCCGAGCGCAAGAAGTATGTGTGGTGGGACGCTGACCAGGGTCAATGGGTTGGCGATGACGTGCCGGACTTCCCGGCTACCAAGGCCCCGGACTACAAGGCTCCGGTCGACGCCGTGGGCCCGGACGCCCTCGATGGCACCGATGCCTTCATTATGCAGGCAGATGGCCGCGGTTGGCTCTTTGCACCGACCGGGCTTTCCGACGGCCCATTGCCCACCCACTATGAGCCGCACGAGTCCCCGGTGCACAACGTGCTGTACAAACAGCAGCAATCGCCGACGCGCCTGACCATTAAGCGCCCAGACAACCTGTCGCGCCCAGAGCCTGGTGAGCCGGGCTCGGAGGTGTTCCCGTTTGTCTTTTCCACCTATCGCCTCACCGAGATGTATACTTCGGGTGCGATGTCGCGCCGCCTGCCGTATTTGGCGGAGCTGCAGCCGGGCCTTTTCTGCGAGGTCGATAAGGCCTTGGCAGAAAAGCGTGGCTTGGAAAACGGTAAGTGGGCCACGATCATCTCGCCACGCGGCGTCATTGAGGCGCAGGTCTTGGTCACTGACCGCATGCAGATGATGAAGATCAATGGTGAGGAGTTCCACCAGATCGGCTTGCCGTATCACTATGGCGAGTCCGATTCCACGGCCGTCGCAGGCGATGGTGCCAATGATTTGCTGGGCCTTACGTTGGAGCCGAACGTATTCATCCAGAATTCCAAGATCGGCGCTTGCGATATCCAGCCGGGGCGTCGCCCGCGTGGTGAGGCCCGTGTGGAGATGCTCAAGGAGTATCAGAAGCGCGCGCACCTGAACCTGGATTCCGGCAATGATCTGCTCACCGTGGATGATTCCTTCACCTATAACCCAGAGCCGCAGCAGCCCGCGGATGCGGATGAGCACGGCGAGAAGGGCGAGGAAAGCGAAGAAGGTAGGTAAATGACAAATCTTCTGACCGAAAACGCGAGCCGGCATGGCTATGACAAGTACCGCCGCATGGCCTTTTTCACCGATACTTCCGTGTGCATCGGGTGTAAGGCCTGCGAGGTGGCGTGCAAGGAGTGGAACCGCAACCCGGTTGAAGGCTATGACGTCACGGGTGATTCCTATGACAACACCGGCGCACTGGGTGCAAATACCTGGCGGCACGTGGCCTTTGTGGAGCAAAACAATGACCGCATCGAGCATGCCCGCGAGGAGGGAAAGAATCTCATTTCCCTGGGTATGCCCTCGGTAGGGGTGCAGGCCCCAGAGGTTGATACCACCCCGCCGGATACGGATACGTTCCGGTGGCTCATGTCCTCGGACGTGTGTAAGCACTGCACGCATGCGGGCTGCTTGGACGTGTGTCCTACAGGCGCGCTGTTCCGCACCGAGTTTGGCACCGTTGTGGTCCAGGATGATGTGTGCAATGGCTGCGGCACCTGCGTTGCCGGCTGCCCGTTTGGCGTCATCGAGCGCCGCGATGACGGCGGTGTGGCGCTGAAGTACGACAAGACGGCCACGGTGGATTACGTGGATAATTCCCATGCCGGCGTGAACGTGCTGAAAAAGCTGAAGCAGCTTGCCCCGCAGGGACCGGACCACACGCCAGGCGAGTCGATGCCGATCAAGAACTTGGGCGTGGCCCAAAAGTGCACCATGTGCTACGACCGCCTGAAGCAGGGCGAACAGCCAGCATGTTCTAAGACCTGTCCTACTGATTCCATCCAGTTCGGCCCGTACGAGGAGATGCTGGCCGCAGCCAAGGAACGCGTGCGCGTACTGCACGAGCAAGGCCTTACCGAGGCCCGCCTTTACGGTGCCAACCAGGACGATGGCGTGGGCGGAACTGGCTCCATCTTCCTGCTTTTGGATTCACCTGAGGTCTACGGTTTGCCGCCGGACCCGCGCGTGCCGACGGCCGATTTACCGCAGATGTATAAGACCGCAGCCAAGGCTATCGGCGGCATGGCGCTGGCCGTGGCCGGTTCCTTCCTGATTGGGGGACGCAAATGAGCAACTTTGATGAGTATCGCCCACCGCAGCCGGAGCGACGCAATCGCTACCGGAAATTCGACGGTACAAAGCCGAAGAAGAAGCGGAAGCGGCCGGGCGCCGGCGCGCAGGACGGCTCCAAAGAGGAGCGCATGGCGCAAGACTTCGAGTTCTCGTCTTACTATGGCCGCCCAGTGGTGAAGGCTCCGCCGTGGGAATGGCCTATCGGCGCCTACTTCTTTCTGGGCGGTGTGAGCGGTGGCTCGGGACTCTTGGCCGCTGGTGCACAGGCCGTGGGCAATGCGCCGCTGCGTCGCACCACGCGGATCTCTGCCTTTGGCGCGGCGGCCGTGGGATCGGTCTTTTTGATTCTGGACTTGGGCCGCCCGGAACGCGCCCTGAACATGTTCCGCGTCTTCAAGGTGACCTCGCCAATGTCCATGGGCTCGTGGATTTTGTCGGGATTTGCCAGCGCGGCCGCGCTGCCGGCCGCCGCGGAAGTGGATGCGGCGACCGGCCACAAGCTGCCGTTGCCGAAGTTTGTGCGCACGGCGCTGAAGAAGTCGGCCGGGCCGGCGGGCGCGGTCGCGGGCGTACTCGGTGGTCCGCTCGCGGGCTATACCGCGGTATTGCTGTCTAATACCTCGAACCCGGTGTGGAATGACATGAAAAAGCACCTGCCGTATGTTTTCGTCTCCTCGGCGGGCGCGGCGTCGTCAGGCCTGGCTATGGTGACCACTCCGGTCGAGCACGCGGGACCGGCCCGCGCGTTGGGTATGGCCGCGGCGGCCAGCGATCTGGTGGCGACCAAGGTTCTTGAAGAAGGCATGGAGCCGGAGCCGCGCGAGGCGCTGCACGAGGGCAAGCCGGGCGCGTTGATGAAGGCTTCGGAATGCTTCATCGCGGCCGGCGGTGTCGGTAGTGCAGTGGCTGCGGTGACGAAGTCGCGGGCCGTCTCTGTGGCTGCGGGGCTATCGCTGTTGGCAGGCTCGGCGTGCACGCGCTTTGGCGTGCTCAACGCTGGCTTGGAAGCGGTGAAGAACCCGGAGACCACCATCGGGCCGCAGAAGCGCCGGGCGGAAAAGCGCCGGCGCGAGCAGGGCCTCGACCACGATGTGGTGAGCCCGGACTAGTCCAGGTCCTGCAGGGCGGGGGCGAGCTCTGCGCCGATGTCTTCCATGCGTTGTTGCTCGGCTGCGGAGTCGCGGCCATCACGGTGGAGGTAGTAGTTCAGCGCCACATCGCCCACGGTGGTCACGCAGGTGGTAGACACTGACTCTTCGACCGGCCAGGAGGAGCAATAAAAGCGCCTGTCAGCGGCGGTGAACTCGAAGGGGGAGTACTCATTGGCGGGGCGCTGCTGGGCGGCGTTCTGGGCATCGAGGTCGTCGTGCAGCAGCTCTAAGTAACGCTGTGCCGCCTCATCGGGATCCTCGGGGCACACGAGTGCGCCCTCGGCCTCATACTTCGTCCCCAGCAGGCTGACCTGCTCCTTATCCTGTGCACGGTAGAGCACTGAGAAGGAGTGTTCATCCTCGTCGGTGGAGTGCGGGTCGAGCTTCGCCTTAGCGAGCGAATCCGGCAGGGCCTCGCGCACCGCGGCAATATCAACAGGGGAGCATTCGCTTGGCGATGCCCCCCCTCGGACGAGCACCCCACCAGCCCCACCCCGGCAAGGGCGATGGAGGCGAGGGCGAGGAAAGTGGGGAGGCGTCGGCGCATCTTAGGCCTTGATATAGGCATCGCCGGTGCGCTCGGTGGTGTGGCCGATGACGGGGTAGCCGGGAACCTCGCCGATGAGGAGGAGGCCGCCGGAAGTTTGGGCGTCGGCAAGCAGCACCAGCTCTTCCTCGCTCAAGGAGGTATCGAGGTGGGGACGCACCCAGTCCAGGTTGCGGCGGGAACCGCCGGGGATGAAGCCCTCCGCCAGCGCCTCTTTCGCGCCTTCGATGGTGGGCACGGCGGAAAAGTCGAGCTCCGCGGCGATGCCGGAAGCGCGGCACATTTTGTACAGGTGGCCGAGCAACCCGAAGCCGGTGACATCCGTGGCCGCACGCACGCCCGCCTCCACCGCTGCGCGGGCGGCCTCACGGTTCAAGGTGGTCATAGAATCGACCGCGGCCTGGGAGACCTCGCCGGTGGCCTTGTGCTTGTTGTTGAGGATGCCCACGCCAATGGGCTTGGTCAGGGTGATGGGCAGGCCGGGTTCGGCGGCGTCGTTGCGCATGAGCTTGTCGGGGGCCACGATGCCGGTAGCTGCCATGCCGTACAGCGGCTCGGGCGCGGTGATGGAGTGCCCACCTGTGACGGAGATGCCGGCCTCGGTGGCTATATCCATGCCGCCGCGCAATACCTCGCGCAGCACATCCAGGCTCAGCTTTTCATTGGGCCAGCCCACCAGGTTAATGGCGGTAACCGGGGTGCCACCCATGGCATAGACATCAGACAGCGCATTGGCCGCGGCCACCCGTCCCCAGTCATAGGGGTCATTGAGCATGGGCGTAAAAAAGTCCGCAGTGGAGATAACCGCCAGACCATCTTGGATCTTGACGGCCGCGGCGTCGTCGCCATCGTCCAAGCCGACCAGCACGTTGGGGTCGGCCTTACCAATGAGGCCTTCGACGGCGGATTCCAACTGCCCAGCGGGAATCTTGCAGGCGCAGCCGCCACCGGCCGCGAAAGAGGTGAGCTTAATATCTTCGGTCATACGGCTATTTTACTAGTTCTACGGGAGCCCCTTGCTGCGTATTAGCGGGGAATAATGCGCAGCAAAGGAATCTCCTTGAGTGCCGCAGGAGCCACCGTGGCGCACCGCGGTGAATGTAGCGTCTGGTAGGTGTCTCGGTACCGAGGAATGCCCGTGTAAGGTGAGCACACGGAGGCGTACGTGTCCTGGTGGGCGCCCCGGTCTTCAAAACCGGTGAGGCCGAGCATCTCGGTCTGGCAGGTTCGATTCCTGTCCGTCTCCGCCACCCGCGCGCAAGGAGGAATGCCACAGTGCCCACGCCCACGCCTGCTGCCAGCCCGGATCCCCGCAGGAATATCCCCCGCATGGACGAGCTACTCCAGCTGCCGGAAGTAGAATCCGCGCGCCACCGCCTAGCCGCGCACACCATCCGCGCGATAATCCAGGGCGCAGTCACCCAAGCGCGCCGCGGTCAGCTGCCGGTCAGCGATATACCCGCAGAAATTGCGAAGCGCCTGGAACAAAAGAATGCGCATTCCCTGCAGCCGGTCATTAACGCCACCGGCGTCATCATTCATACGAACCTAGGGCGTGCCCCGCTTCCCGGCGCCGCGGTAGAGGCCCTGCACGCCGCTGCCTCCTATACGGATGTGGAAATGGACCTGGACTCGGGCAAGAGATCAAAAAATCGCGGTGCCGGCGCCACGGCCGCGCTGCTCGCAGCCTGCCCCGGTGCAGAAGATGCCCTGGTGGTCAATAACGGCGCCAGCGCCTTGCTGCTGGCTACCGCTGCGCTCGCTCCCGGCAAAGAGGTCATCATCTCGCGCGGCGAGCTCATTGAGATCGGTGCGGGCTTTCGCCTGCCGGAGCTCATCGAGTCCACGGCCACGCGCCTTAAAGAAATTGGGGCGACTAACCGTACGCACCTGGCCGACTACGAGCGCGCGCTGGGCGTCAACACCGGCGCCATCTTGAAGGTGCACCCTTCCAATTTCCGCATCGAGGGCTTTACCTCCGCAGTCGGGGTAGAGGAACTGCACCGCCTAGCGGTGGAGCACGATACGCGACTCATCGTGGACTTGGGCTCCGGCCTGCTCACCCATGACCCGGCGCTGCCAGAAGAACCAGATATCCAGGCTCAGCTGCGCGCCGGGGCCGATATCGTCATAGCCTCCGGCGATAAGCTACTTGGTGGCCCGCAGGCAGGAATCTTGCTCGGCACCAAGGAAGCGATTGCCGCGGTGAAGAAGCACCCGCTGGCGCGTGCGGTGCGCATAGATAAGCTGCGCCTCAACGCGCTGGAGGCGGCCATTTCGACGCCCTCGAATGCGGTGCAGGACGCCCTCCACCTCGATCCTCAGACCCACCGCGAGCGCACGGAAGCCATCGCGCAGGCAGTTGGGGCAGAAGTGGTGCCTCATGATGGCCGCGTGGGCGGTGGCGGGGCGCCCGAATACCCGCTGCCGGGCTATGCAGTGAGCCTGCCTGAGCACTATGCGGACGCGCTGCGCCGCCAGGACCCGCCCGTGGTAGGCCGCGTGCATCAGGGCCGCTGCTTGGTGGATATTCGCTGCGTTCCCGCTCACCACGACGCCACGGTTATTGCCGCTATTAAGGCGGTGGGCTAGGTGTACGTCGTCGCTACTGCCGGCCATGTGGACCACGGCAAATCCACCCTGGTCCGGGCTCTTACGGAGATGGACCCGGACCGCTGGGAGGAAGAAAAGCGCCGCGGCCTGACCATTGATTTGGGGTTTGCCTGGACCACGCTGCCTTCTGGCGCGGATGTGGCTTTCGTAGATGTGCCCGGCCATGAAAAATTCCTGGGCAATATGCTCGCTGGCGTGGGCCCAGCCCCGGTCGTCCTCTTCGTGGTGGCGGCCGATGAGGGATGGCAGGCCCAGTCCACCGACCACCGCGATGCCTTGCGTGCGCTGGGAGTAAAGCATGGCATCATTGCGCTCACTCGCAGCGACCGCGCCACCGTGGACCGCACCGCAGAAATCCGGACGCAGCTGGCCGGTACCCCGCTTGCCGACGCCCCCATTATCCCCGTATCCGCCCCCACCGGCGAAGGCATTGCGGCGCTGCGGCAGGTGCTCGATGAGGTCCTTGCCGCTGCGCCCGCTCCCGATGAGCAGGCACCCGTGCGCCTGTGGGTGGACCGCGCCTTTAGCGTGAAGGGCGCGGGCACCGTGGTGACCGGAACGCTTTCCGCGGGCACCCTGCGCGTGGGCGATAGCCTTAAGGTGGCCGCGGCCGGTGGGGAAAGGGACGTGGAAATCCGTGGCCTCCATAGTGAAAATCGTGCGCAGGATTCACTCGGCCCCGTCACTCGCGCGGCCGTCAACCTGCGTGGGGCGGATGCCGCCGATATCCACCGCGGCGACGTGCTGCTAACCCCGGGTGCGTGGCGTATGGTGGACCACCTTGATGTGCGCCGCACCTTTGGCGCGGAGCTCGACGGGCTGCCCGATAACCTCGTCGTGCACACCGGTACTGCCGGGGTAGAGGCCCACCTGCGTCCCCTGTCCGCCGATTTCGCGCGCATCAGCCTGGCGCACCCGCAGCCGCTGCGGCTCCTTGATCGCTTCGTAGTGCGCAGCCCTGGCGGCCGGCACGTCGTCGCCGGCGTAGAGACAGTAGACCTGCGCCCGCCGGAGCTTAACCGGCGCGGAGCCGCCCGCCGCCGCGCAGAAGATCTCAGCGCCCAGCACTCATTCCGCGATCCTGCCACTTACCTGCGCCGCGTCGGCTTTGCCCGTGTGGATGACTTAGCCCGCGATGGCTTTACTACCGCAGCGCCGCCGCACGGCATTATCGCCTTCCGCGACTGGTGGATTGCCGCCTCCCAAGTTACGCGGTGGAAGCAAGCGCTAACCGACGCCCTGCATGCCCACGCCGCCGCACATCCCCTGGCAGCGGGAATGCCCCGCAAAGCAGCCTTGGATGCCCTCGGCCTGCAAGAAGAAGGCTTGCTGGGGCTTGCCATCGCCGCTGCGAAGGCGGAAAGCAGCGAGGGAGTGCTGCGCCTTCCCGGGCAGCAGGCGGACCTCGGCGCAGCGGAGCGCGGGGTCGCTGCCATCGAGGAAAGGCTTAAGGCAGAACCCTTTGTGGCACCCGAAGCAGATGAACTCACGGAGCTGGGCTTGGGCCCCAAGGAGCTTGCTGCCGCCGAGCGCGCCGGGCGCCTCCTGCGCCTCAAGCAGGGAATCGTGCTCTTGCCCTCGGCACCGGAGAAAGCGCGCCGGCGGCTGGCCGAACTGGAGCAGCCCTTTACGCTTTCGGCCGCCCGTAAAGCACTGGGTACCACTCGGCGGGTAGCCATCCCGCTGCTGGAATACCTCGACGCCCAGCGGATTACTCGCCGCGGCGACGGGGGCCAAAGAACCCTGCGCTAACAAGGCCCTTGTGACCGGTCGCCGCACCTATTTGCGGTGATTGCCCCCGCGGTGGTGGGAGGTTTCGCGGGCCACGCGCCGGGCTCGCACGCGCGCGGATTCGGAGGAAAAGCGGCCCGGTTCTTCGGCTACCGGCAGCGCACGCCAGCTGAAATTTTGCTCTCCTGGGACGGAGGAGACCAGCTCCGCCAGCTTGGCGCTGGCTTGCGGTTTTTGTGCTTGCTCATTGTGCTGCTGAGCTGGCGCATCTGGCTCAGCGGGTGCAGCCGGCTGGGCCTGTGGCCCTTTCGGGCGGCGCGAGCCGGTGGGCAGCGCCGTGACAATGTCCTCGCCGGCAAGCGTGTGCTCCCAGACCTCGGGCTGTGCGGGCGCGGCGGCGGGCGCGTTGGTGGGAATCGCAGGCTGAGGCGTGGGCACGCGCAGGGGCGGAACGGCGGGGGAGAAGAGCTCCGCGGCGGTGGCCTCATCGGCGGGGATGTCGACGGCAAGCATGCCGCGGCTCGCGTAGGCGCGGGCAGAAAGCCCCGCTCCAGAGCCGCTGGCCGCGGCGAACGCGGCGCGCAGTCCAGGGAGCGCGGTAATGTCGCCGAGGGGACCGAGAACCATGTCATCGCAGGTCGCCACCGCGGTGCCGGCAAGGTCGTCCAGTGTGACGAAAAATTGCTGCGTGCCCATCTGCTCAAGCTGAGCGGGCGATAGGTCGCCGGCGGCGGCATCGATCAGCACGCCTCGTCCGCCGGAGAGCAGCGCGGTTCCTTGCGGTTGGTCATTGACCGGCACCATCCACGGCCACAGGCCCAGTGACACGGCAACCTCGACTTGGCCGTCAACTACCTCCACGGTGGCGATCGTCTGTGGCTGTGCAGAGGAAGCCTTCAATCGCTCCAAGGCGGGATACTCCGCCGCCTCGACCTCGTCCAGAAACCCTAAGAAGCCGAAATCCGAGCGAACGCGCCAGCCGTTGGTGTAGGTATCGGGCTCTAGGGAGACGTCGACAAGCGCAGCGTGCTCTGCCACGCCGGGGATACTCAATGCGGTGCCCACTACTGGGTGCTCGAGGACCGCAACATGCTCCACGCCGAAGTAACTAGTCGCGAGCGGGTAAAGCGCCATAGAAAGTCACTCCCAAAGTGAAAGGCCGGTAAACAATGCGTAGCTCATTTTACGCATATGGGGGATAGGGCTCGCGCCAGCTTTATATCCTGCGGGTTTTTATTAATGTATAGACAGCTCTCTTAAAAGTGAAACCCGGAAAACAGAATAGGAGTAGAACCATCTCTTCTTCATCGTCTTCCTCACCGCACTCCGCACGCGGGGTGAATAATTCGGAGGAAAGCAAAAAGCGCACCCGCAACGCCAAGCGCATTCTCAAAGACATTATGTACCCGCATAATATCCACCCCGCACTGGTGCCGGGCGTTTCCATTGAGGACCAGAAGGTCAAGTACGGCGTGGATAAACCGATCCTCTTTGTGGTCGGCGGACTGGTCGTCGCCTTCGTAATCTGGGGTGTGATTGCGCCCGAGCAGGTCTTCGATGCTTCTTCGACAGCGCTCGATTGGGTGATGCGTAACTTGGGCTGGATCTTTACCGCCCTGGCGACGTTCCTGATGTTTTTGCTCATCATTTTGGCCTTTTCAAAGTACGGCAAAATCCCTCTCGGGCTAGATGGGGAGAAGCCGGAATTTTCCACGGTGAGCTGGGCCGCGATGCTCTTTGGTGCCGGCATTGGCATCGGCATTATCTTCTTCGGCCCCTTCGAGCCGCTGAGCTACTACCTTTCGCCGCGCCCTGGTGCCTATGAGGCTGCGAGCGATGAAGCGGTGCTGGGCGCCATGGCGCAGGCAGCCATGCACTGGGGCTTTAATGCCTGGGCAATTTACGCCATCGTGGGCCTGTGCGTGGCCTACGTGTCCTTCCGCCGCGGCCGCGTGCCGCTGATGAGCTCCATCCTGATGCCGCTCTTTGGCAATCGCTCCTCTGATTCCCTGCCCGCGCGCATCATCGATGGCCTGGCCATTATTGCCACTCTCTTCGGCACCGCCGCCACGCTGGGCATCGGTGCGCTGCAGATTGGCCGCGGCGTGGAATTGGTTAGCGGCTGGTCTACCACCGGCAATGCCGCGGCGCTGGTAATCATCGTGGTACTGTCCATCGGAACGATCTTCTCGGCCGTCTCCGGCGTGGCCAAGGGCATTCGGTGGCTCTCCAATATCAATCTGGTGCTGGCCATGGCACTGGCCCTGTTCTTCTTCGTCGTGGGGCCGACCGCCTTCTTGGCCAATATGCTGCCGGCCGTGGTGATTGAATATCTCGATGAAATGCCGCAGATGCTCTCTGCCAACATGGGCGAGGGCGAAGACATGGTGGCCTTCCTGTCCTCTTGGACCACCTTCTACTGGGCGTGGTGGGTATCCTGGTCGCCATTCGTGGGCGTCTTCGTAGCCAAGATTTCGCGCGGGCGAACCATCCGCCAGTTCGTGCTCGGTGTGTTGCTTATTCCCTCGGCCATCATTGTTGCCGCTTTTACCATCCTGGGCGGTACCACCATTTGGTTGCAGCGCCGCGATGGCGATATCGCCTCAGATGGCACTATTGATTCCATGCCGGCGGCAGAAGACATCTTCTTCAAGGTCTTGGACCACTTCCCAGGAGCGGAGTGGATGGCGCCCATCGTCATCATCATGCTGGTGGTCTTCTTCATTACCACGGCTGACTCCGCATCCATTGTGAACTCGCAGCTCACCCAGCGCGGCAACCCCAAGCCCAACCCGGCAGTAACGGTCTTTTGGGTGGTATGTATGGCTGGCATTGCCGTGGTCATTTTGCTTGCCGGTGGCCGTAATGCGCTGCAGGGCCTGCAGAACCTTATTACGGTGACGGCTTTGCCTTTCGCGGTTATCATCGTGCTCATGTGCATCGCGTTGGTGCGCGAGCTGCGCCATGATCCTGCCTCCATCCGTCATTTCTACGAGGACGAAGCGGTCTCTAATGCGATCGTGCGGGGCGTGCGCGATTATGGCGATAACTTTGCCCTGTCTATCGAGCCGACAGACGGCGACTACGCAACGGGCGCGCACTTTAACTCCACTGCAGCAGAGGTGACCGATTGGTACGCGCGCACGGACGAAGAGGGCCGCGCCGTGGGCTATGACTATGAGGCGGGCGAGTATGTGGACAACGATCCATCTATCAAGAATGGCGAGTTCATCTCGCCGGTGCCGGAGGATAAGGAAGAAAATTAATACTTGACAATTATTGGCTGGTAGGGTGCCAGCTATGACTTTTAGTACCTTTGCCTTTGCCTTCGCCTTGGTGCTGCTGTCGGGTCTATCGACCTCGATTGGCGGCGCTTTGGCGGTGGGAAGGCGCCAGCCGGGGCCGGCTTTTATGGCCGCTGCACTGGGGCTTTCGGCCGGCGTGATGCTGTATGTCTCCTTTATGGAGATCCTGCCGGAAGGCATTGCGCAGCTTTCCGACGCCCTCGGCGAGGAAACCACCGGCACCTGGGCCGCCGTCGGGGCGTTCTTTGCTGGCATCGCCGTCATCGCCATCATTGACCGGCTCGTGCCGGAGGAGATTAACCCCCATGAGCCGGCCACCACGGCCGAAGAAGCCCGCCGCAAGAAGCTAATGAAAACCGGCGTATTTACCGCCTGCGCGCTGGGCCTGCACAATTTCCCCGAGGGGTTTGCCACCTTCCTATCCGGCCTGGATTCTAAGGAAGTTGCGGTGCCGGTGGCGGTGGCCATCGCCATTCACAATATCCCGGAAGGCATTGCGGTGGCTGTTCCGCTGCGCGAGGCCACTGGCTCCCGCAAGAAGGCCTTTTGGTGGGCCACCTTGTCTGGCCTGGCCGAGCCGCTCGGCGCGCTCATCGGCTTCGGCCTTCTCATGCCGGTTATTGGTCCGGCGACGATGGGCATTAGCTTCGCCGCCATCGCCGGCATTATGGTCTTTATCTCGCTGGATGAGCTATTGCCCACCGCGGAGGAGACCGGCGAGCACCATCACGCCATTTACGGCTTGATTGCCGGCATGGCCGTGATGGCGGTTTCGCTGATGCTATTTATGTAGCCGGCTATGCAGCCGGGCTACGGAGCGTTAAGCTTCCGCCGGCTCGGCAGAAGTGGCCGAAGTCTTGCCAAAGGAGGCCTTAACCGCCATCACGATGGTGGCAACGACTACGCCAAGCACCAGGCCGCAGACCATGGACATGCCGGTATCTGCCAGCCATGCCAGGGCGCCATTGGAGATATTCTCGGTCGTGGACGCGATGAATTCGTGGGGCTGATCCATGCCGAACTCGTGCAGGCCCTTGACCACGATATGGCCGCCTACCCACAGCATGGCGGCGGTACCGATGACGCCGATGATATCCAGCACGATCGGCATGCCCTTGACCAAGGCGTTGCCCACCGTGGACTTGCCATCGTGGCGCTTATTGAGGGCCATGCCAATATCGTCCATCTTGACCAAAAGGCCAACGGCGCCGTAGACACCCAGGGTCAGCAAGATGCCGACGAAGATGAGGGCACCCAGGCGCATCCAAAATGGCTCGTTGATGACCTCATTAAGGGAAATGACCATGATCTCGGCAGACAAGATGAGGTCGGTGGTGATAGCGGACTTAACTAGGCTGTCCTCGGCATCGGCGCCCTTTTCCTGGACTGACTCGGTCTCCTTTTCCCGGTGGGGGAGAACGTGGTGCAGGATCTTCTCCGCACCTTCAAAGCACAAGAAAGTACCGCCGCACATCAGGATGGGGGTGAGTGCCCACGGTGCGATCCAAGAGAGGATCATGGCGATGGGCAAGATGATGACGAGCTTATTGATGAGCGAGCCCTTGGTGATGCGCCAGATCATCGGAAGCTCGCGCTGGGGCTTAATTCCCTCCACGTATTGTGGGGTTACGGCAGCATCATCGACTACCACACCTGCGGCCTTCACGGAGGTCTTACCCGCAAGGGCGGCCACATCGTCAACGCTAGAGGCAGCGGAGCGGGCGATCAGGGCGACGTCGTCAAGCAGGGCAAAAAGGCCACCAGCCATAAATTATCCTTCTGGGGTTAGGGTGATGTTATCGGACCACGTTAAGTGTATTCCCTGATGCGCCAACCAAGCCATCGCATCATCACCGCTGCGAGTAATGCCCTCGACCGCGGCAAGTGTAGTGTCGATCGCTTTCTCGGCGTCTTCGGCAGAAATCAAGCCGGCGGAGGTAGCGGCAGAGAGTTCATCAATATCGAGCACGGAAATGGGCTCGCCGCGCGTGGCTACTAGATCCACATAAAGGTCGCGGGTGGTCCACACCGTGCCATCGCGTTGGATCTCGGCCACATCAATATAAAAGTCCTGGTCGACGTCTACACCGGGGCGGAAATGGAAGATATTGGCGCGCAGGTTGAGATCGGGCAGCAGCCACGATTCCAGGTAACCAAAGCGCGGGTGATCGGCGCCGCGAGCCATGTAGAGGCCGAAATCCGTCTCGGTGTACGTGTCGACCTCGCGCAGGAATCCCTTGGGATCGGTATTGGTGTACTCGGCGGTATTAAAGGTCTCGCGCTTGACCGGATGGAGATCCACCGGCATCTACTTCACCTCAAGGAAGGCGGCGGTCGGGGCAAAATTGCAGCGGGATTCCTGGGTGTTCACGCCGCCAGAAAGCAGCGCGATGACGGTGCCCCTGCCGGTCTGGGCGGTGCCGGACAAGGTGGTAGGGCCGTCCTGATTGATGCCATTGTTATTCAGTGGGGTGACACCGCTGCGCAGGGTGTCAAGGTTGAACCACTGCACGTTCATCCCGCCTTGTTCGCGCGCGGCCGGTGGGGTGCCAAGAGCGGTGAAGAGGAATACGGTTTCACCGGGCTTTGCGCCCGGTGCCGGCATTTCGGTGGGGCCGGGAACGGCGATGGCCGAGCCCATGGCATCGCTGGTGCCGTCGATGCAGTGTGCGGAGACCGTGGGCCAGTAGAACTGGCGGAAGTTCGGGTTATTGCCCTCCGGCATGGCTACCCCGTCCTTGCCATCGCCGCCGCCGGCGAAGAACGCGAGGCCCGAGAGGATAGCGTTGCGAACATCCTCGGGAATCCACGGTTGTGCCGCAAAAGCGCGGATGCGGTCCTGGGTTTCCTGGTTGGGGCGGCCGAGCTCGTCCAGTGGGCTATGGGAGGACGCCTGCTGCACCAAGGAAGAAAGATCCGGTGCGGAAGCCTGCGCTGGGGCGACGAGGGGAGAGGCGAGGCCGATGAGCGCGGCCGTGGCAGCGGCGATATAACCGGTGCGGCCGGACAGGCGCCAGGTGGTGCGGGCGTGGCTCACGTTATCAATTCCTTGGGTGCGGTCTCGGGAAGGGCGGTTAAACCCCAGTTGTCACATTTGTAACAATATTACCTACAGTAACGATAGTGATGGCTGGGGGAGTGTCAAGTGCTTTGGCAATCTATAAGATTTTTCGCCCGTTCTATACGGTGCGTTACGGGGTAAAGCCATCCCCAATGCTGCACTTGGCCCTTTAAGGGGGTATCGTGGGAGCTCGTTCAAGATCAATTTCGCGCGCGCAAGCGCTGTAGATCCTCCGAAGGAGAACCCCACTAGTGAGTAATACCGAGTTCCGTAATGTTGCCATCGTCGCGCACGTTGACCATGGCAAGACCACCCTGGTCAACGGCATGCTGGAGCAGTCCGGCGCCTTTGGTGACCACGGTGAACACACGGACCGCGTCATGGACTCCAATGATCAGGAGCGCGAGCGCGGCATTACCATTCTGGCCAAGAACACGGCCATTCACCGCAAGGGCCTGGGCAAGGACGGCCAGGACCTGATTATTAACGTCATCGACACCCCAGGCCACGCCGACTTCGGTGGCGAGGTCGAGCGCGGTATTTCCATGGTGGATGGCGTTGTCTTGCTCGTCGATGCCTCCGAGGGTCCGCTGCCGCAGACCCGCTTCGTGCTCACCAAGGCACTAGAAGCCAAGCTGCCGGTTATCATCTGCGTGAACAAGACTGACCGCCCAGATGCCCGCATCGACGAGGTTGTCTCCGAGTCTCAGGACCTGCTGCTGGAAATCGCCGCCGGCCTGGAGGACGAGGAAGCTGCGGCCGCCGCCGAGGAGCTGCTGGACCTTCCGGTTCTCTACGCTTCCGGCCGCGCCGGCGTTGCCTCCACCGAGAACCCAGGCGATGGCAACGTCCCTGAAGGCGAGGATCTGCAGCCGCTTTTCGACGTCATCTACAACGTCCTCCCAGAGCCCTCCGCTACCGTCGACGCCCCGCTGCAGGCGCACGTGACCAACCTGGACGCCTCCGACTTCCTGGGCCGTATCGCGCTGCTGCGCATCTACGCCGGCCGCATCAAGAAGGGCCAGCAGGTGGCCTGGATCCACTACGACGAGGATGGCAACCAGCACACCAAGACCGTGAAGGTCGCCGAGCTGCTGCGCACCGTTGGCTTCGAGCGCCAGCCCGCGGAGGAGGCCATCGCCGGCGATATCGTAGCCATTTCCGGTATCTCCGATGTCATGATTGGTGACACCATCGCCGATCCGGAAAACCCTGAGGCTCTGCCGCGCATCACCGTGGACGAGCCGGCCATCTCCATGACCATCGGCGTCAATACCTCCCCGATGGCAGGACAGGGCGGTGGCGATAAACTTACCGCGCGTATGGTCAAGGCCCGGTTGGAGCAGGAGCTTATCGGTAACGTGTCCCTGCGCGTGCTGCCTACCGAGCGCCCCGATGCTTGGGAGGTCCAGGGCCGCGGCGAGATGGCGCTATCCGTGCTCATCGAGTCCATGCGCCGCGAGGGCTTCGAGCTGACCATCGGCAAGCCGCAGGTTGTGACCAAGGAAATCGACGGCAAGACCTACGAGCCATACGAGATCCTCACCATTGACTCCCCGTCCGAGCACCAGGGCGCTATTACCCAGCTGTTGGCTGGCCGCAAGGGTCAGATGCAGGCCATGGACGTTCGCGAGGGCGACTGGGTGCGCATGGTCTTCCGCGTTCCTGCTCGCGGTCTCATTGGCTTCCGCACCCAGTTCATGACCGAGACACGTGGTGCCGGCATTGCCAACTCCATTTCCGACGGCCTGGATGTCTGGGCCGGCGAGATCAAGTCCCGCCCGACCGGCTCTCTCGTGGCTGACCGTACCGGCCAGATCACTCAGTACGCGCTGATGCAGCTGGCTGACCGCGGCAACTTCTTCGTCGAGCCGGGCGCCGAGGCTTATGAGGGCATGGTCGTTGGTGCCAATAACCGCGATGAGGATATTGACATCAACATCACCAAGGAAAAGAAGCTGACCAATATGCGCTCCGCTACTGCGGATGCCACCGTCACCCTGGCCAAGGCGCACACCCTCTCCTTGGAAGAAGCACTGGAATTCTGTGGTAACGACGAGTGCGTCGAGGTCGCCCCGGACGTCCTGCGCGTGCGCAAGGTGGAGCTTTCCGCTACCGACCGCAAGCGTGCTGCTGCTCGCAAGAAGCAGATGAATAAGTAATAAGCCGCACCCTAGGTGGTGGTGATTGCCGCTGATGTGGCCACCATCGCCGCAACCGCTGCCGCCTCCTCAACTACGGCCTTGACCGCTGAGGAGGCGGTTTTGTCATACTCCACCTCTTTTTTGATGTCCTGAATGCGTGCCCGCATCTCCCGGCGCTTCATTCCCTCCGCATTGTTTTTCAGCAGGGTATAGGCGCCGCTGACCTCGCGGAGAATATCGAGAATAATGACGTCGTTGACCTCGGCCGGCCGCTGCGCCTCCAGCACCGCAACCAACCGTTCGCGCAGTTCCTTTTCCAGCTCCAAGTCCGTCATGATGTAGCGGTCGCCGCTTATCTGCCACCACTTGGCCTTTTCCACGTCGAGCTGTCCATTTGCGTGGAAATCCAACGCGATGATTTCCCGCGGGGTAAACCACGAGGCCTCCAAGAGGCTCTGCATGCTGGTGGCTTTGTGTTGCTGCAGCTCCTCCCAGGCCCAAGCCAACACGGGGTGCTCTGGGCGCTGTGGAGTGGTCTCTACCTTCTTCTTCTCACCGAGCTCTACGTGACCGCCCAGCAGCAGGTCCGCGAGTACGGTGGCGCGCAGGGCGGCCTCATTATTGGATACCCAGTCTTCCTTCTTGCCGTTGTCCTTGGTTAGTAGAAGGAACATTTCTTGGCAGATGAGCATCGGGGCCTCCTTAAAAGTTGCGGTCTATGGCCGAGTCTAGCGCCAATAATCTTCGTTTCGGCGGGGGAGAGGGACTAAAGTAGTCCGCGATGAAAAAGAATCCGGCTTCACCAAGGCGCGCGGCGTCGGCAATCGCAGCGGTACTCAGCACCGCCAGCCTTGCACTACTTAGCGCCTGCGCGGCTAACCCCGGCCCACCACCGGTGGTGGAGGAAAATGCCTCCGTGCTGCAAGAAGATCAGACCACCACCACGCCTACCCCGGAAGAAGAGCAGCCGCAGGATGCCGACTCCGCCAAGCGCCCCACCATCTCGGTGGGCGTGGACCCCTTGCGCGCGGGATTGAACCCGCACCTGGTGGCCAATAACTCCGAGCTGGTCGACCAGATTGCAGAACTGGTGCTGCCCTCAGCGTTCCACAACGGGCAAAGGGACGCCGATATCCTCGAATCCGCCTCTGAGGTCACCGCGCCTAAGGGCGTGGTGCAGCGGGTGCGCTACGTCATTGCCTCGCCCGCACAATGGTCCGATGGCACACCCATTTCCGGTGCGGACTTTAGCTACCTGTGGAAGCAGATGACCACTACCGCCGGTGTGCGCGATCCTTCCGGCTACCACGCCATATCGGCTGTTAATACCTCCGATGGCGGCCGCGTAGTCACCGTGGATTTCTCCGAGAAGGTGAAAGATTGGCACCTGCTTTTTCATAATTTGTTGCCTTCCCACCTGCTGCAGGACGATAACTTCGGCTCCGCCTTGGCCGATAAGATTCCGGCATCGGCCGGGCGCTTCCTCGTCGATAGCGTGGACCGCGGCCGCGGAGTCATTACCTTGAACCGGAACGACCGCTTCTGGGGTGCCAATCCGGCGCAGGTGGACGTCATTCAGCTGCGCGAGGTGCGCGATAGCACCCAGGCGCTTAATATGCTGCGCTCCGGGCAGATTGGTTTCGCGGACTTCACGCCTGGCCAAACCTCGCAGGAAGCACTGGGCCTTTTGGGGCATGTTTCCGATAAGACACTGACCCGCCCGCGCCAACTGCGCCTGCACATGTCCACCGCGGATGAAGCTCTGGAAGAAAGGGCCGCGCGCCGCGGATTGGCCTCGCTGATTGATACGGACCAGGTCGCGCGCTTGGCCACCGGCCGCGCCTCCAACCTCGAACCGGGGAATAACCCCATTAGTAAGGACACGGATCTCACTGCGCTGCGCACTCGCGCTAGTAAGAAGCCGATTCGCTTTGCGGTAGACCCCACCAGCCCCACGGCCTTGGCCGCGGCCAATACGCTTTATGACGTCCTCGAAGCCCACGGGATCGCCGCCGAGGTGGTGTCCGAGCGCCTGACCACGATCACCTCCAAGCTCCTGCCCGAAGGTGAGGTGGATGCGGTAGTGACCTGGGAGGATATCTCCCTGAACTCGGTGGCCGCGGCAAATATCTTCAGCTGCGATGACAAGCAGCCGCTCGCCGGCGACCTGTCCGGAATCTGCCCGGAGAACGCGGAGGAGATTCGCGAGGAGATTTTATCCGGCGCCCTGAGCCCAAAGGAAGCACTCGGACGCATTCGCGATGTGAACTCTAAAGAAGCTCTCTACGTGCCTTTGGTGGATGAGACGCGTATCCACGCGCTCGGGGAGGGTATTGTAGGCCCCGGCCAAAGCGTCGATGATTGGGACGAGGGTCTTATCACCGCGCCCCGCTGGAGGATAGATGAAGACTAAGGACCTAACCGGCTACCGCGTGGTGGCAGTGCACGCCCACCCGGATGATGAAACCCTCTTTATGGGTGGCACCCTGGCAACTCTAGCCGCACGCGGCGCCGAGGTTATCGTCATTACGCTTACCTTGGGCGAGGACGGCGAGGTCATCGGCGAGCCTTACCAAGGCTTGGCCGATCATGATCAGCTCGGCGGTTTCCGCGCCCGCGAATTGGCCAATGCCCTCGATGCCCTGGGCGTCAAGGGCATCCAACTGGGCGGTTTCGGCCACTTCCATGACTCCGGCATGGCAGGCTCTCCCTCGCACGAGAACCCGCGTGCACTGGTCAATCGCATCGAGGAGGCGGCCGATTTCCTGAGCGACGAGCTCGAGGCGATTCACCCCCACGCCATCTTGACCTACGGGCCCGATGGCGGCTATGGCCACCCGGACCACATTGCGGTGCATAAGGCGGTGATGAAGGCGGCGTCGCCAAGCACGCGCATTTGGTACGGCATTTTTGAACGCGCCGCCAACTATGCCGGTTTGGACACCCTCGATGCGCCGGCGGGGTGGACCAAGCCCAGCCAGGAGTACCTAGACAATTTCACCAACGAGGGCGCGGACGTCACCGTCGCTCTTTCCGACGCCGCCCTGGACGCCAAGCGCTGCGCTATGCGCGCCCACGCCTCCCAAATCTGGGTGGCCGATGGCACCACCACCCGCACCAACCCCGAGGCCGCCGTGGCCGCGCTGCACGAACCCGAGCACGTGCCCGGAGCCTATGGCCTATCCAACCTGCTGGTCATGCCCCTGCTGCGCGCCGAGTACTTCCAGCTGGGCCAGGGTGAGCCGGCCGATGACTTGCTGGGCGGCCTATAATGCGCACGGATTTTAGTCGCGGCGAGCAGGTCACCGGCCTAGTGTGGCTGGCCATCGGCGCGTTGCTATCGGTCTTTCTTGAGGTCATCTACCTCACCGCCCGCATTCCGCTATCCAATGGGGCGAGTGTGGCTTTTCCCATCACCATCCTGCTTGCGTGGTGGTTTAACTCCGTGCTCACCCGCACCGCCCGGCTATGGAGCCCCGCGCCGATGGTCGGCGCCATCCCGCTCATCGTTTGGTGCCTGGGCTTTTTCGCCTTCATGCTCCTCGTACCGATGACAGGAGACATGCTCTTGGCCAATAATATTCTCAGCCTGCTCCTGCTTTTGGCCGGGATAGGCGGGGGCGTTTGGCCATTTTTCAAGCAGAAGTGACATACTGTTAAACATCCCAAATCCGAGAAATCAGGAAGCTTCAAGGAATCTCCATGACTTATACGATCGCACAGCCTTGCGTTGACGTAATGGACCGCGGCTGCGTTGAGGAATGCCCTGTTGACTGCATCTATGAGGGCAAGCGCATGCTCTACATCCACCCGGATGAGTGCGTGGACTGCGGCGCCTGCGAGCCGGCTTGCCCAGTCGAGGCCATCTTCTACGAGGATGACGTTCCCGATGAGTGGCTGGACTACAACGACGCCAACGCGGCCTTCTTCGATGACCTGGGCTCCCCGGGCGGCGCGGCAGCCCTTGGGCCACAGGACTTTGACGTCCCGATGATTGCCGCGCTTCCGCCACAGAATCAGGAGTAAGACATGGCACGCACACCGCTAGGAAAGACGCTTCCAGACTTCCCCTGGGATTCGCTGGCCGGCGCCAAGAAGAAGGCCCAGGCCCACCCGGGTGGAATCGTTGACCTCTCGGTGGGCAACCCCGTTGACCCTGTGTCCCCGGGCGTGCAGCTCGCGTTGACCGCGGCCGCGCAGAACCCTGGTTACCCGCAGACCGCCGGCACCCCGGAGCTGCGCGAGGCCATCGCCGCCGCGCTCACCCGCCGCTATAACATGCAGGTTGACCGCGTCCTACCGGTGGTCGGCACCAAGGAGGCCATCGCCTGGCTGCCCACGCTTCTGGGTATGCGCGGCGAGACCGTCGCCTTCCCCTCGGTGGCCTATCCCACCTATGAGGTGGGCGCCTTGCTCGCCGGTGCTAAGCCGCTGCGCGCGGATTCCGATTTCCAGGATGCCTCCCTGGTCTTTTTGAATTCGCCCTCCAATCCCACCGGCCGCGTCCTCGGCGTGGAGGAGCTGCGCCGCATCGTGGCGTGGGCACGGGAGACCGGCGCCATCATCGCCTCCGATGAGTGCTATATGAGCCTGGGCTGGAACGACGATAATCCGCCGGTGTCCATCCTTGATCCGCGCGTGACCGATGGCGATAACACCGGCCTCATCGCCATGCATTCGCTGTCCAAGACGGCGAATATGGCCTCCTACCGCGCCGGCTTCTTCGCGGGCGATAACGAGCTCATCGCCGAGCTGCTGCAGCTGCGCAAGCACGCTGGCCTCATCGTTCCAGGCCCCATCCAGGCCGCCATGGTCGCCGCGCTAAACGACGACGACACCGAGGCCCTCCAGCGCAACCGCTACGCTTCCCGCCGTGCGGTGCTTATGCACGCGCTTGTCGACGCCGGCTTTACCATCGACCACTCCGATGCCGGCATGTACTTGTGGGCCACCCGTGGCGAGAATTGCCGCGAGACCATCGACTGGCTGGCTGAGCGCGGCATCCTCGCTGCCCCGGGCGACTTCTACGGCCCGGCAGGTGAGAAGCACGTGCGCATCGGTCTCAATGGCACCGATGAGCGCATCGATGCCGCCGTGGACCGCCTCGCCGGTGCCTAATTCCGGCAGGCCTCCCGCCCGCGCGGGCATTTCCCCGCGCAAAACGGTCCTGCGCGGCCGCGTGCCCGAGGAAGGGGAGTACTTCGCCGCCCGCGCCGGCGACTCCCCCTTTTCGCCCGGCACCTTGCTGCCGCCCGGCGCCGCACTTTCACACCCCGTGCCCGCCTGGTACCACCCCTCCGTTCCTCCGGAATGCCCGATTCCTTTCGACTACTCCGTGGTCCACGCCGACCGCGACCTCATCGTGGCCGATAAGCCGCACTTCTTGCCCACGACCACCAACGGCCGCCTCCAGCACGAAACGCTGCAAACCCGCCTCCGCGTGGATTTCGGCGAAGACGACATCGTACCCCTGCACCGCTTGGACCGCCTGACCGCTGGCCTCGTCATCTGCTCCCGCAATCCCGAAACCCGCGCCGACTACCAGCGCATCTTCCTGGAGGGGAGTGCGGTGAAGAGGTATCGGGGCGTCGTCAAGCAGCCGCTTTTCGTGGACCGGGAAATCACCCTGCGCATGCGCAAGCCCCGCGGGTCGCGCCAGGTGCTCGTCGCCCCCGACGGCGCGCCCACCTCCACGTTTGTGCGCGCCGCCGGCCGGGAGGTGACCATGTGGCCGCGCACCGGCCATACCCACCAACTGCGGGTGCTGCTCAATTACCTCGGCCACCCGCTGCTCGGCGACGATACCTATCCCACCCCGCGCGAGCTCGACCTCTATGACTTCCGAACCCCGCTCGCCCTGCTCCACGAGGCTATAACTTTTATAGATCCTCTATCACATTCCGAGCGTCAATTTTTCAGTTCCCAGGCTTTAAGAACTACAATCGAGTAGTTATTTAATCACTGGCTAGAAAGGCGGCCCATGGCAGACCTCAGCGTCGCGCGCTTTGTGTCCAATTTTGGGCAGTTTCTCAAATTCGGCATCGTCGGCGGTTCCGGTACCGCGGTAAATCTCATCACCTCGGTCCTGGCGAAGAAGTGGGGCTGGGCATGCTTCGAAGCGATGCCCAATGACCCGCTGGTCAACCTCTTCGGAACCCAATTTCACCTGCGCTGGTTCATGCTCTATTCCACCATCGCTTTCTTAGTCGCAAATACGTGGAACTACCAGCTCAACCGCATGTGGACCTTCAAGTCAGTGTCTAAAGTGTCCTGGATCCGCGGATTCTTCCCCTTCCTGCTCGCCGGTATTGGTGCCTTCGTGGTGTCGATGGCGATTCAGCATCTGCTGATGAATCCCACCTCTCCGCTCCATTTGCCGGCCGATATTCTGGATGATTCCACCGGCCTGCGCACGATGTATTACTGGGCAAACGCCATTTCCATCATCGTGGCGATGCCCATCAACTTCGTCATCAACAAGCTGTGGACCTTCCGCTCGAAGCCGAAGGCGCCTCAGGTTGTCCAGGAAACTGAACCTGCCTAGCCAGGTCCCGGGCCGGCCTCATCCGCCTCGCTCTGTCCCGCCCCTTGGCCCCATCGCCTTTCGCCCCACCGCCCTTCGCGCTCACCAGCGCACGGCGATGGGGCTTTTTCTAGCTGCCGGTGAGCGGGAAGGGGGGCGTCGGCAAGCAATGCTCCCGTCGCGGTCACCGGCATCCCTTCGACGACGGTGAGTGGGCCTCTCGGTGAGCGCGAAGGGCGGGTGGAGGGGAGCGGGAGTGGGACTAGTCTTCGAGCTCGGCATCCAGGCGAGCCTGGTCGCGGCGGTGCTGGCGGCGACGAATGAAGGGGGTGAGGATGAGTACGGTGATTACACCGACGGCGGTGCCGAGGAGGTAAGAGGCGGGGCTGTGGCCGTCGGCAGGCGCGTAGGCGTTATAGGCAATGCCAGCGAACATGGCGATAAGTGGGATGAAATAGACGGCCATTGCGGTCCAATTTCGGCCCACTGGTGGGGTGGCGACGCGCTTGCGCATCCAAGCTGTGCCGATGGAATTGCCGAGGATGGACGGTACGAGCGCGAGGAAGCACAGCATGCTCATTCGGCCGGGGAGAACCCAGGCGAGGATTGCGGCGACGACGAGCTCGAGGAATGGGATGAGAGTGATGCCAATTGCACAGGCTTTATAGAGCGTGTCGCGTTCGAATTCATCGCGAGTGGCGCGCTCGATTTCATTGAGGGAGTAGTTGGCAATGGCGTTAATCATGTTGTTCGGCTCCAAAGATTTCTTCGACGGATTTACCTAGTTCGTGGCAAATGTCCAGTGCGAGGTGCACCGAAGGGGAGTAATTGCCCCGTTCGATATTGGCGATGGTCTGGCGGGAGACGCCGGCTTTTTCAGCGAGTTCGGCTTGTGATAATTCGAGCCAGCGGCGCCATTTGCGGACCATGTTGGGGTGGTCGGCCATCTGGACTCCTTTACTGTGTGTCTTGCTTGTATATCCGAATGTAAAGGATAATTGTCATTAAAGCAAATGTTTCACACATAGATGCCATTTCCAGTAAGGCTGAGTTGCTGAGGTCGGAAGCTCAGGGTTGCGGCCTTTTAGCACCTCAAGAGTGGCTTTGATAAGTAGGATGGCTTCGCTGAGGTGGTAGTTGATGTCGTCGGCAGTAAAGCGCAAAACCGTATATCCGTGGGCGACGGCCGAGTTTTGTTTGGACCGGTCAGCTTGAAAGGCCTCGCTGTGCTTGTGGTATTCCCAGCCATCGACCTCCACAAGGAGCCTTCCAATCCTGAGATCAAAGCGGTACCCCGCAATGAGAGCATTGTGTTCTGGGAAAATTCCTTCAGTGCGCAGCTTTCTGCTTAAAGTGCGCTCCGGTGGGCTATCCGCTCCAATCGCGGCGTGCCGGATCGTCTCATTTAGACTCCTTGGGACGCGCCGCATTCGCCGACGATCCGTTTCTAGACGGCCGGGGCCGTGTTTCCCTCGGTAGTGTTCTTCCAAAAGAGGCCTGCAGGCTCGCGAAATCCTTCGCGCGGCCCACAACGGTTGCATCACCGGAAGGCCGTTGACATTGTGCGTGGCTTGAAGTCGCGAGTGTGAAACGCGAAAGCTCTTACCCTTCAAAGTGCGCGGTCCCTCCGCTTCCAGAGGAAATGTCAGCTGCCGGCCGAGGTAAATCTCTTGCGCCGTCTTTCCCGTGAAATGGATGCGGCTGAGCCCATGCGCCAGCGCCCGCGCCACCGCCCAGGGCGTCCATTCATCGGTATAAATCCCCCTGTGCACGCGATACAGCTTCCCCTCGCGCACTTTGCGACGAATCGCATCCTTGCTCAAACCTTGCCCGCGTAGTTCCGCGGTAGTCCATTCCCCCATGGGGCTTAACCTAAGCGGTCGTGTTGAGCTGTAGCTATGCGCGTCGCGGCATCCTGTGGATAACCCGGGGTTCGGGGGCGATTTTCCGCTGCGTGGTCCGGATAGCTGTGGATAACTGCCCTTCACGCTCACCGGCGGCCCCGGGTTGCCCTGATTTGTGCTCCCCGTGAGCGCGACGGGAGGGGGCGTGGGCAGAGTTCGCCCTAGGCGCTCACCAGGTGACGAAAAAGAGAGACCCCGCCTCGTGCCGGTGAGCGCGAAGGGCGGGAGTGGCCGAGGGAGGACGGAGGGGCGAGGTGAGCCCCCTGGGATAAGGGGCTAGGTGAGGGGCAGCGTTGAGGTCGGGTTGATGCCGCGAACCTTGGAATTGATAACGCCGGCGATGGCGAGCACCGCGAACATGGCGGCGGCGGAGAGGAGTTGGGTGCGGGCGGTGGCGTCGGTAAGCATGAGCACCGCGATGGCCGCAAAGAGGGCGAGGGCGAACCAGGTGAGGTAGGGGAAGGCCCACATGCGGATGGGGAGGGGGTGGAGCGCCTCGAGCTGGCGGCGCAGGCGTAGCTGGCTGACGGCGATGAAGACCCAGACGATGAGTAGGGAGGCGCCGGCGGCGTTGAGCATGAAGCTAAGCAGCCAGCCGGTATCGGCGTAGTTGAGCACCACCATGACGGCCGAGAGGAGGACAGAGAGGGCGATGGCGGTGGTGGGAACGCCGTCCTTATTGGTGGTGGTGAAGATGCGTGGGGCCTCGCCGCGGGAGGCTAGGGAATGCATCATGCGGGAGGAGGCGTAGATCTGCGAGTTGAAGGCGGAGAGTAGTGCGAGGACGATGACGACTTCCATGATGCCGGCCGCGCCCGGGATGCCGGCGCGCTCGAGAACCATGGTGAAGGGGGATTCCGCGGCCGTGGAGGCACCGCCCAGGATGGAATAGGGCAGGAGGAACGTGATGACGAGGACGGAGCCCAAGTAGAACACGGAGATACGCAAGATGGTGGAGCGCACGGCGTTGACTAGGGATTTTTCGGGGTCCTCGGATTCGGCAGAAGCGATGGCAACCACCTCGATGCCGCCGAAGGCGAAGGCTACGGCCAACAGGCCGGCCGCGACGCCGCCGAGGCCATTGGGCATGAAGCCGTCCTCAAGAAAGACGGAGGTTCCGATGAAGGAGTGGCCGGGCAGTAGGCCCAAGATGAGTAGCGCGCCGATAATGAGGAAGGCCACGAGGACAACGACCTTGATGAGGGCGAACCAGTACTCGAATTCGCCGAAGCTGCGCACGCGCAGCAGGTTGACGATGCCGAAGAGGACCACGCAGACGGCGGCGGGGATCCACGGCGAAACGTTGAACCAAGAGCCAATGAAGCCGGCCGCGCCGGTGATTTCGGCGCCGAGCACCGCAACGGTGGCTAGCCAATAGATCCAGCCCTGAGTAAAGCCCGCCCAGCGGCCGATGCCGTGTTCGGCGTATTCGGAAAAGGAGCCGGAGGCGGGGATAACGGTGCCCATCTCGCCCAGCATCTGCATCACCAAAATGGCCAGAAAGCCTGCGATGACGTAGGCGAGGAGCACGGCGGGGCCGGCGGCGGAAATGCCGACGCCGGTGCCCAAGAAAAGTCCGGCACCGATGGTGGAGCCTAGCCCCATCATGGTCAGGTGGCGGACCTTCAGGCCAGAACCGAGGGTGGAGGAGTTATCAATCACCCCTCCATCTTATTTTGCCCGATTGGGCTATAGGAATCGGGGGTGTTAATTCTTGTGCAGCTCGTCGTTAAGCGCGACGGCCTCAGCCTTCCACTCCACGGCCTCAACCGCGCCGGAGACGGAGTTGCGGCGCAGCAGCATGCCGGAGGCACCGGAGAGCTGGGAGCCCTTGACGTTCTCGCCATTGTCGACGCCCAGTGCTTCCGCGACCTTGCCAAAGACGGCCACCTTGGTGCCGGCGGTGACGTAGAGGCCGGCTTCGACCACGGCGTCGTCGCCAAGCGAAATGCCAATGCCGGAGTTGGCGCCGAGGAGGCAGCGCTCGCCGATGGAGATGACCTCCTTGCCGCCGCCGGACAGGGTGCCCATGATGGACGCGCCGCCGCCGATATCGGAGCCATCGCCTACGACGACGCCCGCGGAGATGCGGCCTTCCACCATGGAGGCGCCTAGGGTGCCGGCGTTGAAGTTGACGAAGCCCTCGTGCATAACGGTGGTGCCCTCAGCCAGGTGGGCGCCCAGGCGGACGCGGTCTGCGTCACCGATGCGGACGCCGGACGGTACAACGTAGTCCACCATGCGGGGGAACTTGTCCACGGAGTAGACAACGACCGGGCCGCGGGAGGCCAGGCGGCCGCGCACCATCTGGAAATCGGACACGGCGCACGGGCCGTAGTTGGTCCAGACAACGTTGTTGAGGTGGCCGAAGATGCCATCCATATTCAGGCCGTGCGGCTTGACCGCGCGGTGGGAGAGCAGGTGCAGGCGCAGGTAAGCATCGTAGGTATCGACGGGGGCGTCATCCAGATCCTTGATGGAGGTCTCAACGGCGACGCGGGCTACGCCGCGCTCCTCGTCCGGGCCGGCCAGCGCGGAGAACTGCTGGGGAACCTCCTCCAAGCGCTTGGTCTCGGTGGTCTCTACGTTCTTATCGGTGTATACGGCCGGGAACCATACGTCCAAGACGGTGCCGTTATGGGTAATGGTTGCTAGGCCACGTGCGGATGCAGAAGTCATGCCCGCTAGCTTAGCAACTACTTCCGCGCCCCCGCGCGCTGGCCGGTGGGAAGCACGAAGGACAAGATGACGAGCACCGCAGCCAGGATGAGCACCGAGATGACCTGGTTGCGCGCGGCCGGATCAAAGAGCATGAGCAGGGTCAGTCCGGCCAGGGCGGCGGCCGTAACCCACGGAAGCCAGGGGAAGCCGGGTACGTGGATCTCGGTCAGCTCGCCATTATCGCGCAGGACGGGGTGCAACTTGATAAAGGAAGCCACGATGAAGGACCAGATGACCAGCAGGCACCCTCCGACCGCGTTGAAGAGGAAGGCCAGAAGCCCTGGCGGGTTCCAGAACTGCAGGCCCACCGAAGCGAAGGCGAAGACCATGGACAAGATGACGGCGTTGATGGGGGAGCCGGCACGATTTTGCTTCAGGAAGAATCCCGGGGCGCAGTGGTCTTTGGCCATATCGAAGACCAAGCGGGAGGTGGCGTAAATCTGCGCGTTGAAGGCAGACAACAGTGCTAGGGCGATAATCGCCTCCATGAAGCCGGCCGCAAAAGGAATCTTGGCGGCCGCGAGCACCAGGGTGAAGGGGGAATCGGCCGCGACATCGGCGTCCTGGATGGAGCTAAACGGCAGCGCCATGGTGATCACCACGATGGAGCCGATGTAGAAAATCATGATGCGCACGATGATGGCGCGCACCGCGGTGGCCACGTTGTGCGCCGGGTTCTCGGATTCGGCCGCCGCGATCGTCACCAGCTCGATGCCGCCAAAGGCAAAGGCAACGGCCAGCAAACCGGCGGCGAAGCCCGGCATGCCATTGGGCAGGAAGTTCTCGGTGAAGTTGGTACCGGCCAAGGAGAAATCCATGCCCGGCAGGATGCCCAGCGCCATGAGTACGCCGATGACGAGGAAGGCGACGATGACGCCAACCTTGATGATGGCGAACCAGAACTCGAACTCACCAAAACCGCCCACGGCCGCGAAGTTGACCACCGCGAAAAACGCCACGGCGATAAGCGCTGGAATCCATGGGGCAATATCGAACCAATTGGAAATGATGGCGGCCGCGCCGGTGATTTCGGCGCCCATGACCATGATCAGCATGAACCAGTAAATCCACCCCATGGTAAAGCGCGCCCAGTGGCCATAGGCCTGGCCGGCGTAGGTGGAAAATGACCCCAAAGAGGGGCGGGCGGCAGCCATTTCACCAAGCATCCACATCACCAGTGCGATGAGCGCGCCGGCTACGGCATAGGAGATGAGCACGGAGGTGCCGGAAATCTGGATGCCGAGGCCCACGCCGAGAAAGAGACCGGCGCCCACGGCGGAGCCAAGGCCCATCATCGTGAGATGACGGGATTTCAATTGAGTGGCTTCGGCCATTGTTATCACCTTACGGGGGACGAATTATTTGCAGTGAAGTGAACTTTACACAATGCGGTGAGCTGCGCGGAGCGCTAGCATGGCGCTTTGTGACTTTAGATCTATATGCAGACCCCATCGAACTAACCAAGGCGCTCGTAGATATTCCGAGCCCCTCCCACCATGAGGAGGCCATCGCAGACGCCATCGAAGAAGCGCTGCGCGGATTGGACGTCGAGGTTGCCCGCTACGGCAATACCGTGTGCGCCCGCACGAACCGCGGGCTCGGTTCCCGCGTGGTGCTCGCTGGCCACATTGATACCGTTCCGTTGGCAGAAAATGTACCGCATCACATGGAAACCTCTGAAGACGGGGTAGAGATTATGTGGGGCTGCGGCACTGTGGACATGAAGTCCGGCATGGCCGTCTACCTCAATGCCTTTGCCCAGCTGCACGAAGCGGACGAGCTCAAGCATGACCTGACCGTCATCGCCTACGAGGGCGAAGAAGTGGCCACTGAATTTAATGGCCTGGGCCACCTGCAAAAAGACCACCCGGAGTGGCTCGAGGGCGACTTCGCTCTTCTGGGCGAGCCCTCCGGTGCCATGGTGGAGGCCGGCTGCCAGGGCTCCATTCGCCTGCGCGTGACCGCCCACGGCACCCGCGCGCACTCGGCCCGCGCCTGGCTCGGCTCCAACGCAGCACACAAGCTCGCACCCATTATGAGCCGCATCGCCGCCTATGAGTCCCGCGATGTCACCATCGATGGCTGCACCTACCGCGAGGGCCTCAACATCGTCCACCTCGAGTCCGGCGTGGCCACCAATACGCTGCCGGATGAGGCATGGATGTTTGTGAACTTCCGCTTCGCGCCGGACCGTACGAGCGACGAGGCGCTGGACTACATGAAGTCCATCATCGGCGAGGAAGAAGACGTCACCATCGAGATCGATGACATCGCACCGGCCGCCCAGCCCGGTTTGGGCCAGCCAGCGGCCAAGGCTCTTATCGACGCCGTCGGGGGCAACGTCCGCGCCAAGTACGGCTGGACCGACGTCGCCCGCTTTTCTGAAATGGGCACCCCGGCCGTAAACTTCGGCGCCGGCGACCCCGGGTTCGCGCATAAGAAGGACGAGCAGGTCCCCACCGCGCAGATCACCGAAGTATCCACCGCCCTCGTGAACTACCTGAAGGGATAGACCATGACCCCTGAGCAGATGCGCACCCTGCGCGGCCCGATGCTGCTGCGCACCGAAGGCGAGCAGGCCTCCACCTTTGACCAACGGCTCTTGGAGTCCGGCGCGGACCATGAGTGGCAGCATGCCGATCCGTGGCGCGTCCTGCGCATCCAAGGCGAGTTCGTCGCTGGCTTCGATGCGCTTTCCAAGCTGCCGAAGGCCGTGACCGTCTTCGGTTCCGCACGCACCACGCCGGAGGATGCGAGCTACCAGTTGGGCGTCGAGGTTGGCCGCAAGCTGGCCGAGCACTCCTATGCCGTCATCACCGGCGGCGGCCCCGGCATCATGGAGGCAGCCAACCGCGGCGCCCACGAGGCCGGCGGGCTATCCGTGGGCCTGGGCATCGAGCTTCCCCACGAGCAGGGGCTTAATGAGTATGTGGATCTGGGCCTGAATTTCCGCTACTTCTTTGCCCGCAAGACAATGTTCTTGAAGTACTCGCAGGCTTTCATCTGCCTGCCTGGCGGCATGGGCACGATGGATGAGTTCTTCGAGGTCATGTGCATGGTGCAGACCGGAAAGGTAACCAATTACCCCATCGTGCTCATGGGCACCGAATACTGGTCCGGCCTGCTGGAATGGATGGAAAACACCCTCGCGGCCAACGGCTATATCAACGAGGGCGACCGGGAGCTTTTCCTGCTTACCGACGACCCCGATGAGGCCCTCTCCCACATCATCCAGCGCCACCAAGTCATGAGCGATAAGCGCATCAGGGAGCCGCGTTGAGCCTCGCGCGTGTGATGGCGATTGTCAATCGCACCCCGGATTCCTTCTATGACAAGGGCGCAACCTTTGACCTCGACCCGGCGCTGCGCCGTTGTGATGAGGTGATCGCGGCCGGTGCGTCGATCGTCGATATTGGCGGTGTGAAGGCTGGCCCCGGCAAGGCAGTGGACGCGGCGGAGGAAATCGACCGCGTGGTGCCGACCATCGAGAAGGTGCACGAGCGCCACCCGGACGTGCTCATCTCCGTCGATACTTGGCGCAGCGAGGTAGCCGAGGCAGCCATCGCAGCCGGCGCCGGCCTGGTCAATGACACCTGGGCCGGTTGGGACCCCGAGCTCATCGAGGTCGCCGGCCACCACCGCGTGGGCTACGTGTGCTCGCACACCGGCGGCATCACCCCGCGCACCCGGCCGCATCGCGTCCACTTCGACGACGTGGTGGCCGATGTCATCGCGGAAACCACCCAATTGGCCGAGCGCGCCGCCTCCCTCGGCTGCCCGGAGGACCTGACCTTCATCGATCCGACGCATGACTTTGGCAAAAACACCTTTCACGGGCTCGAGCTCCTGCGGCGCATCGACGAGGTCGTCGCCACCGGTTGGCCGGTGCTCATGGCGCTATCCAATAAGGACTTCGTGGGCGAGACGCTCGACCGCGGGGTAGGAGAGCGCGTGGCCGGCACCCTGGCCGCCACCGCGTGGTCCGCCGCCCGCGGCGTGGCCGCCTTTCGCGTGCACGAGGTGGCCGAGACGGCTGATGTCATCCGCATGACCGCCGCCATCCAAGGCGAGGTCGCCCCGCTAGCAACCACGCGAGGCCTTGCATGAGCGTCTCTGTAATCATTCCAGCGCTCAACGAGGAGGACACCGTCGCGGACGTCGTGCGCGCCTGCCTCGCCGATGAACCGCTCGAGGTGCTCGTCATCGACGCAGACTCCACCGACGCCACCGCCTCCCGCGCTGCCGCCGCCGGGGCGGATGTGCGCAATTGGCGCGATATCCTCCCAGAGGAACCGCGACCCGGTAAGGGCGAATCCCTCTGGCGCGGGGTTGCCGCAGCGAAGGGAGACATCGTCGTCTTTGTCGACGCCGACCTCGAATCCGCCGCGCCCGGCATGGTCTCGGCCTTGGCCGCGCCCTTCGCCGACCCCGCGGTGGAGATGGTCAAAGCCCGCTACCGCCGCAGCCTCAACGGCCAGCCCACCGGCGGCGGCCGCGTGACCGAACTGACCGCCAAGCCGCTCATCAAGCAGCTCTTTCCCGAGCTCGCCCACATCGATCAGCCCCTTGGAGGCGAATACGCCCTGCGCCGCGCCACCGCCTTAGAACTTCCCTTCGTGGAGGGGTATGGGGTGGAAGCGGGGCTAATGGTGGACGTCGCCAAGCGGGGCAAAGTCGCACAGGTAGACCTGGGCACGCGGGTACACCGCAACCGGCCGCTGCACGAGCTGGCGCCGATGGCCGAGGTGGTTGCGCGCACGCTGCTCGCCCGCGCCGGGGTCCTCGCGCCCGTTGCTCAACGCCCGCCGCTAAAAGGTAAGGTTTAAGCCATGCTGTCTTGGATTATGCTCCTCCTCGTCCTTATCGCCCTGACCGTCATCGGCACCTGGGTGTGGGGCTCCATCTTTGGCCGCGGCGAGGTCATGCACCCGCTCGACGAGCCGCAGAAGGTGCAGGAAAATAACCGCGCCGCCCTCCGTGAAGGCCGCCTTGACCAGGTGAAATTCGAGGTAGTTCCCCGTGGATACCGCCAGGACCAGGTAGACGATCTCCTCGCGCAACTGGAAGAACAACTATCTTCCGCGCAGAAAAGGTCTAAGCTGGAAGGAAAAGAAGTTAACTAAAGGAGACTCACTATGGCAGCAATGAAGCCGCGCACGACGGGCGGAGAAATGGAAGCAGTAGAGGAGTCCCGCAAAATTGTCATGCGCATCCCCTCGGATGGCGGCGGTCGCATCGTCATCGAGCTGAGCAAGGACGAGGCCGCCGAGCTCGGTTCCCTGTTGACCGAGGTTTCTAGCTAGTCTAGGTACATGCTTTCTCATATCGTCGACATTCTGGCCGATCCCACCGATGGCACCGCGCTTTCTGGTGCCGATGATTTCTCTCGCCTCGTTTCGGAATCCGGCCACTCTTATGATGTGGCCAAGCAGGGCTACGTCACCCTCGCGGCCGGCGCCGGACTCAAGCACAAGGGCGATGACATGGATATGGTCAACGCCCGCGAGACCTATTTGGCCATGGGCCACTTCGCGCCCTTCGTTGAGGCCGTAACCGGGGCCGTCCAGGACGGACTGGATTCCGCCTCCCTGGCCGAGTCCACGCCCGCCTCCCTCCTCGAGGTGGGTGCCGGCACCGGCTACTACCTGGCCCACACCCTGGACTCCATCGCGGAGGCCCGCGGCGTTGGCCTCGACATTTCCCCGCACGCTGCGAAGCACTTGGCTAAGTGCCACCCGCGCGTCGGCGCCGTCGTGGCCGATGTGTGGGAGCGCCTTCCCATCCAGGATGAGTCCGTCGACGCAATCTCCGTCGTCTTCGCCCCGCGCAATCCCGCCGAATTCCAGCGCGTGCTTGCCCCAGGCGGCCAGGTCATCGTCTTGACCCCCGGCGCCGGACACCTGGATGAGCTGCGCGAGCCGCTCGGCATCCTCGGCGTGGAAGAAGGCAAGGTCGAGCGCATGTATGAGCAGGCCGAGGGCTTCCTCGAGCAGGCGGCCGACCCGGTCGATATCTCGTTCCCCATCGAGCTGGATAAGGCCTCCGTCGCCGCCCAGGTGGGCATGAGCCCGTCCGCGCGCCACATCAGCGCCGGCGAACTCGCCGAGCGCATGGCCGCACTGCCCCCGACGCTCACGGTCACCGCCCGCGCCCGCTTGGACCGCCTCCGCGCCGTCTAGCTCCCGGCTGGCCCCAGCCACCTCACCGCCCTTCGCGCTCACCGGCAGCGCGTGGGGCGGTTCTTTCGTCTCCCCAGTGAGCGCGAGGGGAGGTTTTCGCCTTTGCCGCTCACCGGCACACGCTTTCCGACGCCCCAGCTTCTCCCCGTGAGCGCGAAGGACGCGTATGAGGGAGCGAGGACAGACGCGGCTCAGCGGAGTGAGGCCGAAAACGCGCAACCCCGCCCTTGCCGCTCACCAGGGGAGGCGGAACCGCGGTGGGCGGCCGCGCCGGTGAGCGCGAAGGGCGGGGTC
>NZ_JAKRNC010000049.1:0-509 GCF_022347345.1 Corynebacterium sp. ACRPJ | reverse complement strand
TTGTAGACGACTTCAATCCAGTAGGCAACGGCCTTGCGTGCAGCATCACGGGTCGCCCAGCGCTTACGGTCGTAGAACTCGGTTTTAAGCGTTGACCAGAATGACTCGGCCATCGCGTTATCGAAGCACACACCGGTACGCCCTACGGACTGAGCAATGCCCAGGTTGCGGCAAACTTCCCAGAGCTTCTCGCTGGTAAATTGGGTTCCGCGGTCAGCGTGAAACACTAGCCCGTCAGGCACGTCACCGCGCAGCGTATGCGCCATTCGCAGGGCCCGTTCGACCAGGTATGTATCTTGAACGCTATCCATAGCCCAGCCCAGTACCCTGCGGGAATGGCCATCGCGGACTGCACACAGATACAACCAGCCTTCAGCAGTGCGCAGGTAGGTAATATCCGACATCCACACTCGGTTGAGCTCACCGGTATCAAACATGCGCTTGACCAGGTCAGGAAGCGTGGACTTACGTTTGGCTTGGACCGTTGTCACTGGGACAAAGGCCCGCGG
>NZ_JAKRNC010000048.1:0-528 GCF_022347345.1 Corynebacterium sp. ACRPJ | reverse complement strand
TTGAGGCTGAGCCGGTTGAGGCTGCGGTTGCTTTCGAGGAGCTCACCTCTACTGAGGTCAACAAGGATGGCAAGGACACTCCGGATACCACTCCGGAGAAGCCGAACGACGTTGCTGAGCACAAGGACATCAACGATAAGGACCAGACTGTTCCGAAGGACGGCGGTGGACACGACACCCCGGGTACTGACACCCCGGGTACCGATACCCCGGGTACTGACACCCCGGGTACCGATACGCCGGGTACTGACACCCCAGGTACTGACACCCCAGGTACCGATACCCCGGGCACTGACACCCCAGGTACCGATACCCCGGGTACTGACACCCCAGGTACTGACACCCCGGGTACTGACACCCCGGGTACTGACACCCCGGGTACTGACACCCCGGGTACCGATACGCCGGGTACTGACACCCCAGGTACTGACACCCCGGGTACTGACACCCCAGGTACTGACACCCCGGGTACCGATACCCCGGGCACTGACACCCCGGGTACCGATACCCCGGGCACTGACACCCCGG
>NZ_JAKRNC010000047.1:0-519 GCF_022347345.1 Corynebacterium sp. ACRPJ | reverse complement strand
CGTCTGCGCCGTGAACTGGCGGAAGCCAAGATGGATAATGAGTTTTTGTCAAAAGCGACAGCCTTCTTCGCTGCGAAGCAACGCGAGCAGAAAAGTTCGAATTGATGCGGCAGGAGAAGGCCAACTACAGCATCAAACGTATGGCACGGCTATTAAAAGTATCTCGGTCTGGATACTACAAATGGGCCCATACGCAGCAGAAGCGGCTATCCGGCGACGATGATCGCGCAGCATTCTACGACGATGTTGACCGCAAGATTCATCAGATTTGGTCGGACTCCGATCAGGTTTACGGTGCTCCGCGGATCACCGCAGAACTTACCGAGCGCTACCACATTGCGCTTAACCGTAAGACTGTGGCTAAACGAATGCGCATGATGAGCATTGAAGGGATTTCACCGCGGGCCTTTGTCCCAGTGACAACGGTCCAAGCCAAACGTAAGTCCACGCTTCCTGACCTGGTCAAGCGCATGTTTGATACCGGTGAGCTCAACCGAGTGTGGATGTCGGATATTACCT
>NZ_JAKRNC010000046.1:0-520 GCF_022347345.1 Corynebacterium sp. ACRPJ | reverse complement strand
TTTCTAAGGAGCTTTTATTATTCGGGTGCAGTTGCACCCTGTGGTTGGTTGAGTATGCGAGTGTCATGCTGCCAACTTTTATTATTGAAAAATTGTCCGGGTGAAACACACACCTGATGAGGCAAGCCGAGTGTTTGAATGGCGCTTTGTGACACACGTTGTCCGTGCACAGTGAAAAATATGTTGTTTGTATGTTGGTGCATTGTTGGGTGTCTGGGGCATTATCCCCCTTTTTTGTGCCTGACCATGAGTCTTGTTGACACTGTGTGTGTTGGTGGGGTGTGGTTGGGGTGTTGTGTGAGAACTGTATAGTGGACGCGAGCATTAAACACGCATGGATGGATTGCTTTTGTGGTTTGTTTGTGTGTGTTTGTGTGATTTCTTTTTTCTTTAATCAATTTTTTGTCAAGTTCACTTGTGTGGCCATCTGCGCTTTTTGGTGTGGGTGGTTTGTGTGTTCGTTATTAAGGGCGCATGGTGGATGCCTTGGCATGCTGAGCCGATGAAGGACGTGAAAGGC
>NZ_JAKRNC010000045.1:0-527 GCF_022347345.1 Corynebacterium sp. ACRPJ | reverse complement strand
TTTCTAAGGAGCTTTTATTATTCGGGTGCAGTTGCACCCTGTGGTTGGTTGAGTATGCGAGTGTCATGCTGCCAACTTTTATTATTGAAAAATTGTCCGGGTGAAACACACACCTGATGAGACAAGACCAAGTGTTTGAATGGCGCTTTGTGACACACTGTTGTCCATGCACAGTTAAACGAAAAATAATGTTGTTTGTATGTTGGTGCATTGTTGGGTGTCTGGGGCATTATCCCCCTTTTTCGTGCCTGACCATGAGTCTTGCTGACACTTATTGTGTTGGTGAGGTGTGGTTGGGGTGTTGTGTGAGAACTGTATAGTGGACGCGAGCATTAAACACGCACGGATGGATTGCTTTTGTGGTTTGTTTGTGTGTGTTTGTGTGATTTCTTTTTTCTTTAATCAATTTTTGTCAAGTTCACTTGTGTGGCCATCTGCGCTTTTTGGTGTGGGTGGTTTGTGTGTTCGTTATTAAGGGCGCATGGTGGATGCCTTGGCATGCTGAGCCGATGAAGGACGTGAAAGGC
>NZ_JAKRNC010000044.1:0-593 GCF_022347345.1 Corynebacterium sp. ACRPJ | reverse complement strand
GCGGCTTCACGCCGGTACTCCGGCGTGTATTTCTTGCGCTGTTGACTCACAATGAACATCCTCTCCTACGGACACAAGATCCGCACAAATAGGGTGTCCACTACTCGAGGGTAACCTCACGCCGATGGGTAAAGCATTACAACGGCTTTCCTTTGAACTGCTCGCCGTTGACAACCTGGATGAAGCAGCCGAATGGACCGTAAAACTACAACAGTTCGGCACCGTATTTAGCACCCAACTCAAAGCCAGAACCTACGTCAAAGACGTCCCCTTCGACCAGATTCCAAAAGCCAAACGCCGCAACAAAAAATGGTGGTACACCCACTACACCCACCGCGGAATCTACCTGCAGCTAAAGAAAATGAGCCAACAAGGCCACCTCTTTGCCTACCTCACCAAAGCTAAACAAGGCCAACGGTTGGAACGCACGACCAACAAGCTAGAAGGCGGGGTGAACTCACAAATAAAGAAACTCATGCACGCCCACCGAGGACTGCACGACGAACAACAACGCATCGCCTGCGACTGGTGGCTATACCTCCACACGCAACTGCCTGACGACCCTGTAGAGATCGCCAGGCAGCAAAACTGGG
>NZ_JAKRNC010000043.1:0-609 GCF_022347345.1 Corynebacterium sp. ACRPJ | reverse complement strand
AGGGTTAAGTAGCAAAAAGTGTGTCTGAGTTACAGTGATCTTGCTGCTCAGGTTGGGTAAATCGGGCGGATATAAGGTCTTGGTGCTTATATCCGCGCGTTTCGTGTTCAATCCATCGGAATGGCACCCCCATGTGCTAGTCGGGGGTTGGTGTGCTTTCCGGGTGAGTAAAAACAGGCCACGATGCCCGGTATGTACTGGGCAAATGAAGAAAAACGGAACCACATCCAAAGGCACAACCAGGTGGCGGTGCAAAGACCCGAACTGCGGTAGCTCCACAACACGAACCCGCACCGATCGCACGCAGGCCCGCAACTTTAAAGCCTTCGTCTCCTATGCCACCTCCACAGCAACGTTGTCTGAACTCGCCGGGCAACAAAGGGTGAGTCGCTGGACGCTTGATCGCCGATTCGAACCGTTTTGGCTCATCGACATCCCCAACGACGGTGCCCTGCAGCGCGTCTACGATCAGATCTTCATCGACGGCACCTACACCGCAGCTGGCTGTCTGCTTGTGGCAGCCAGCCGCGACCACGTCATTGCGTGGCACTGGACCAAACACGAAACCGCCCACGCATACACGCAGCTACTTCGCAGAATCGCCGAGCC
>NZ_JAKRNC010000042.1:0-631 GCF_022347345.1 Corynebacterium sp. ACRPJ | reverse complement strand
AAAATGTTTGCCGCGGCTTCGGCGGTGTACTTGAGCCCCACTGAATTGTCGGCGCAGAACCACTCGACCAGTGAGCTATTACGCACTCTTTCAAGGATGGCTGCTTCTAAGCCAACCTCCTGGCTGTCTTCGCGATCCCACATCCTTTTCCACTTAGTACACCCTTAGGGGCCTTAACCGGCGATCTGGGCTGTTTCCCTCTCGACTATGAAGCTTATCCCCCACAGTCTCACTGCCGTACAACACAATTAGCGGCATTCGGAGTTTGGCTGACATTGCTAAGATTGTAGTCCCGCTCAACCAACCAGTCGCTCTACCTCCACCAAGCTATAATACGACGCTGCACCTAAATGCATTTCGGGGAGAACCAGCTATCACGGAGTTTGATTGGCCTTTCACCCCTACCCACAGCTCATCCCCGCAGTTTTCAACCTACGTGGGTTCGCGCCTCCACAACCTCTTACAGCTGCTTCACACTGGCCATGGGTAGATCACCCCGCTTCGGGTCCAGGACATGCCACTTTACACCCCATTAGGATTCGGTTTCCCTACGGCTACCCCACACGGGTTAACCTCGCGACATGCCGCTGACTCGCAGGCTCATTCTTCAAAAGGCACGCCATCACACACA
>NZ_JAKRNC010000041.1:0-637 GCF_022347345.1 Corynebacterium sp. ACRPJ | reverse complement strand
ACGGTGTGAAGCGTCGTTGCAAAGTTCGCGTTGAAACACCGCAGGTTTTAGCTGTTTCTTCCAGGCTGTTGCTGGAGGTGAGCCAGGAAATGAAAAGGCGGAACCATTTGGCTTGCACGGCGTCGTTATTCACGCGGGTGAAGGTGGCCTTGCAGGTGCGGCATCGCCATCGTTGGTGCCCAGCACTCGTTTTTCCGTGTTTCGTGCATGTCCCGCCGCAGACGGGGCATCGAGGATGATTTTTACTCATCCTCTCATCGTGAACCTAGGTGCCTAGCACACCGGCATGGCTTTGGCGGTATTTCATGGTCGAAGCTGGGATATCCCTCCGGATAAGTGAAATATTCCTAATATCAGCACGCCAGACCGGCTAACCACGTAACCTCACCAACACATCCTGTCGTTTAGGCCGGTTTGCGGGGGCGGCGGTTGAGTTGCATGGCGACGAATTCTAGGTCCGCTGCACTGTGGAGGCTTAGGTCTGTTCCTTTGGGGAAGTACTGCCTAAGTAGTCCGTTGGTGTTTTCATTGGTGCCTCGCTGCCACGGCGAGCCAGGATCGCAAAAGAACACGGGACAGTTTGTCGCTACAGAAAAGGCCTTATGGCAGGCCATTTCACTTCCCTGATCCCAGGTAA
>NZ_JAKRNC010000040.1:0-647 GCF_022347345.1 Corynebacterium sp. ACRPJ | reverse complement strand
CCCAGAGACAGGACTGGGACGTTTATCCCAACTATGGTCCCTAAAGGCTCGAGACGTTTAACTGATGTCGATGACATGATTGTCAGCTTGTACGCCGGTGGGATGACAATCAGGGATATCCAGCACCACATGGCAACGGCGATGCGGGTTGATATCTCCCATGAGACGATTTCAGCGGTTACTGACGCCGTCTTGGATGAGGTTATGGTCTGGCAAAACCGCCAGCTAGATGAGTTCTACCCGGTCATTTTCCTGGACGCGCTGCGCATTAAAGTCCGCGATGGCGGCCGGGTAGTCAACAAGAGTGCGTACATGGCAATCGGTGTGGACCTTGACGGCATCAAACACATTTTAGGATTGTGGATTGCCAAAGAAGAAGGCGCTTCATTTTGGGCGCAGGTATGCGCCAATCTTTCTAACCGTGGTGTCAAAGACGTCTTTATCGTCTGCTGTGACGGGCTGAAAGGCCTACCAGAAGCAGTCGAGGCAACCTGGCCGAACTCTATGGTGCAAACCTGTATCGTGCACCTGATACGTGCCGCGAACCGGTGGGTAGCCTACGGGGATCGCCGGGCTGTATCAGCCGCGTTGAAGAAGGTCTACACCGCCACAGACGAGTCCACAGCTAGGGCTGCTTTAGCCGAATT